>JAAZAQ010000149.1 GCA_012514225.1 Clostridiales bacterium
CGCGACAGCCTGGATTTCCTGATCGACGGGGCCGTCATCAAGATTACCGACCTTGAGACCCGCGCGGCCCTCGGCTATACGGACAAGTTCCCCCGCTGGGCGGTTGCCTGGAAGTTCGCGGCCGAGGAGGCGACGGCCACCCTCCTGCGCGTCACCTGGGAGCCGGGGCGCAGCGGCAGGCTGACGCCGCTCGCGCACCTGAGCCCGGTGGACTTTTCCGGCGTCACCGTCCAGCGGGCGACGCTGAACAATTACGGGGACATCCTCCGCAAGGACCTGACGCTGGGGTGCACCGTCCGCCTGCGCCGCTCCAACGACGTCATCCCGGAAATCCTGGGCAGGGTGGAGGACGGCGAGGCGGGGGAGCCGATTGAAAAGCCCGACGTCTGTCCCGCCTGCGGCAGCGCCCTGACGGAAACAGGCGCCAACCTGTTTTGCCCCAACCGGGACGGCTGCGAGCCGCAGGTCATCGCGCGGCTGACGCACTACTGCTCCCGCGACGCGATGAACGTCGAGACGCTGTCTGAAAAGACGCTGGAAACCCTCTACGCGCGCCTGGGTGTCCGCGAGCCGCAGGACCTTTACGCGCTGAAGAAAGAAGAGCTGGTCGGCCTTCCCGGCCTGCAGGACAAGAAGGCGGACGCCATCCTCCGGGCATTGGACAACAGCCGCGACTGCCAGTTGGACGCCTTCCTCTATGCCCTGGGCATTCCCAACGTCGGCCGCGCGACCGCGCGGGACCTGGCCCTGGCGTTCGGGACGCTGGAAGCGGTCCGCGCAGCGCAGGCGGATGCCCTGACGGCCATCCCCGCCGTGGGCGGCGTGGTGGCGGGCGCCATTCTTGATTTCTTTGCGGACGCGGCCAACGCGGGCATGATCGACGCCCTGCTGACAGCCGGCGTCAAGCCCCGCGAAATGCGCGCGGCCGCGGGCGGCGCGCTGCAGGGGCGCAGCTTCGTGCTGACGGGCACCCTGCCCACCCTCACGCGCCAGCAGGCGGAGGATTTGATTTCGCGCCATGGAGGCACGGTCTCCTCCTCCGTCAGCCGCAGGACCAGTTACCTCTTGCTGGGCGAAAACCCCGGCAGCAAGCTGGAGCGCGCCCGGAGCCTGGGCATCCCGGCGCTGTCGGAGGAAGAGCTCCAAAAAATGGTCGGGGAACCCTGAGTTCCACCGTCTTGGCGCGAACCCCTTCCCGTGTGGTATATAAACGGATGCCACGCTTTTTTATTTCCCGGGCAGGGGACTGCCCCGAAAGGAACGCATGCTGCGCTTAACAGAAGTCGCCAAGGTTTACAAGGCGGGACAGATGACCGTCAACGCTCTGGACGGGGTCAGCCTGTCCTTCCAACCGGGCGAGTTCGTCGCCGTCCTGGGCCCGTCCGGGTGCGGAAAGACCACGCTGCTCAACCTCATTGGCGGGTTGGACCGCGCGGACGGCGGCGACATTTCGGTGTTCGGCCGCAGCATCCGCGGCTGGACCGACCGGGAGATGGATGCCTACCGCAACCATTCCGTCGGCTTCGTCTTCCAGAACTACAACCTGATTGCCCACCAGAGCGTGCTGGCCAACGTCGAGCTGTCCCTCACCCTGTCTGGCGTCGGCGCGCAGGAGAGAAAGCGGCGCGCCCGGGAGGCGCTCCTTGCGGTCGGCCTGCCGGAACAGGCCGGCAAGCGTCCCAACCAGCTGTCCGGCGGCCAGATGCAGCGCGTCGCCATCGCGCGCGCCCTGGTCAACGACCCGGAC
>JAAZAQ010000150.1 GCA_012514225.1 Clostridiales bacterium
AGGACCTGGAAGCGCTTGAAAAGTGTCTCGCGCAGATGCGCCAGCTGTACAGCGCGGCCGACGCCCAGGCCTTGAACGCCCTGCACATCTGCGACGCGCAGTTCCATATTCAGGTGGCGCTCGCGTCAAAAAACGAAATCCTGAAGGCCGCGGTTATCAACCTGGAGGCCATCAGCGCCGCCTGCGCCAAGCGCATCAACAAGCAGCAGATTGTGCTGCACGACGTCTGCGACGACCACGCCGCGATCCTTGCAGCCATCCGGGCGAAAGACCCGGACGCCGCCCAGCGGGCCGTCGAGCGGCACACGCTGAGGTCCGAGGACCTCCTGGACCTATAAGTCCTCCGGGAACACGAAGGAACAAGGGGCAGTTTGCATGAAAGACAAATCGATAGGGCCACAGCAGTCAGACAGGCAGGAGGAGCGTGACCTCCTCTCCTACCTTGAAGCGCATCAGGAGCGCCTGTTTGACCTGCTCCGGCAGCTCATTTCCGTCAATACCGAGAACCTGGTCACCAGCGGCAGGGAAGCCGATATCGCCCCTTTGATCGAGGGCTGGTACCGCGCCCTGGGGCTGGAGACTTCGGTCTATTTCCCGGATGACGTGGCTTCGGGGCATCCGGCCTTCCTGGCCGGCCGCGGCACCGACCGGCGCCCCAACGTGGCGGGTGTGCTGCGCGGAACGGAGGGCAGCCGCCGCGTCATGCTGGCCGCCCATACGGACACCATGCCCATCGGGGACCCCGCCGACTGGCACCGCGACCCCCTGGGCGGAGAAATCATCGACGGGAAGATTTACGGCCGGGGCAGCGGGGACAACAAATTCGGCATCGCGACCGGCGTTTTCCTGCTGGAAGCCTTCAAAAGCCTAGGCATCCGGCTGAAAGAGGACGTCGTCCTGTCCGCCTACTGCGACGAGGAATACGGCGGCGGAAACGGCTCCCTCGCCTCCTGCCTCAAGTATCCCTGCGACATGTACGTCAACCTGGACGGCGGGAACGGGGACCGGGAAATCTGGACCTGCGCGGTGGGCGGACAGGTGCTTTCCTGCCGCCTGAACGCCTTGGTCCCGCAGGATTCTGCCAGCCTGGTCATCGACGGTCTCAACCTGGTCCGGGCGCAGGTGGAGTCCTTCGGCGCCCGCCGGCGCGAGGAACTGGGCAATCACCCGATGTACCGGGGCTCCGACATGGAACGCTCCGCAATGCGCATCCTCCTGCTGCGCGGCGGGGACGGGGGAACCAACGCGTCCCGGGGCGACCTGGAGTTCGTCTTCTACACCGTCAGGCAGAAGGAAGACATCCTGGCCGAGCTGGACGGGATGGAGCGGGCGCTGGCCCCGCAGCTGAAGGAAATGGGCATCGATTTCTCAGGGTTTACACCGGTGTGCCGTTTTTTCGATTATGTCGCGGCCGACGAGGACGACCCCTCCATCCGCCTGCTGATGGCGTGCGCGAGCGAGGTCGAGGGACGGCAGGTCAAGGCGGCCGGTTCCTGCCTGTCCGACTACTTCCTGTATTACCGCTACGGCTCCCCCTGCAGCGTGTCCTACGGCGTCCTGCAGGATTTCAAGATGGAGGGCGGCGCCCACCAGCCGGACGAGTTCATCTACTTGAAGGACTTCCTCAACCATGCCAAGGCGCTGGGGCTGTTC
>JAAZAQ010000151.1 GCA_012514225.1 Clostridiales bacterium
GACAAAACATTTCCGCGAATTTCTGCCGGCCGTGAGGCAAGCATAGCGATGCCGAACAGGCAGAAATTCCCGTTCCTGCTTAATCAAAGAAGTGTCCGCAGACACTTCTTTGACACACTGACGCCGCGAACGCGGCGTTCCCTTTGAGACCAGCGAGGTCAGACTTCCATCTTCTTCAGGTTCGGGGAAAGGTGCAGGGGGGCGTCCGTCGCCGCCTGGATTTCCTCAACCGTGTATTCGGGGTTGTACTCCAGCAAGACGAATCCTTCGGGCTTAAGCTCGATCACGCCCATTTCGGTGATGATGAGGTCCACGGCCCCCACCGCGGTCAGGGGGAGGCTGCACTGCCGCATCAGCTTGGGGTTGCCCTTGGCGGTGTGCTCCATGGCCACGATGACCATCTTGGCGCCGGAAAGCAGGTCCATCGCGCCGCCCATGCCCGGAATCATCTTGCCGGGAATCATGTAGTTGGCGATGTTGGCTTTCTCATCCACCTGCAGCGCGCCCAGCACGGTCACGTTGACATGCCCGCCCCGGATGATGCCAAAGGAAGTCGCGCTGTCAAAGAACGCGCCGCCGGGCAGGATGGTGACGCAAGCGCCGCCGGCGTTGACAATGTCCGGGTCCTCTTTGCCTGCCTCCGGCGTGGGTCCCAGGCCGATGAAGCCGTTCTCGGACTGGAAAAACACCTTCTTATTCTCCGGCACGAAATTGGCCACCAGGGTGGGCAGGCCGATGCCCAGGTTGACGATATCCCCGTCCTTGAGTTCCCTCGCCACGCGCTTGGCGATGAATTCCTGCGTTTGCTGCTTATCCATTGGTTTTCGCCTCCACGATGTAGTTGACCAGGGCGCCAGGAATGATAACGTCGTTGGGGTCCAGCGCGCCAACCGGCACGATTTCGCGGACCTCGGCGATGGTGACGTCCGCTGCGGCGGCCATCACGGGGTTGAAGTTGCGCAGGGCGCCGCGAAAAACCAGGTTGCCGTTTTCATCGGCGCGGTCTGCGAAAATCAAGGCGAAATCGGCACGCACGGGCAACTCAAGCAGGTATTTCTTCCCATTGATTTCCATGACCTGCTTGCCCTTCTCGACTTCCGTCCCCACGCCTGTCGGGGTCAGAAAGCCGCCCAGCCCGAAGCCGCCCGCGCGGATTTGCTCGGCCAGGGTGCCCTGGGGAACCAGGTTGACCTCGGTCTCCCCTTCCATCATCTGCCGTCCCGTTTCCTTGTTAGTGCCGATGTGGGAGGCGAAAATGCGGCGGAACTTTTTCTTGACCACCAGCTTGCCCACGCCGCGGTCGACAAAGCCGGTGTCGTTGGTATAAAGGGTCAAATCCTTCACGTCGCTTTCAGCCAAGGCGTCAATCACCAAATCAGGCGTCCCGCAGCAAAGGAAGCCGCCAACCATGACGGATGCGCCATCCTTGACCATCGCTGCCGCCTTCGCGGGGGTAATTCTTTTGTCCATAACAAACCCTTCCTTTCATACGGTCTTCACCGCCCATGACCTGACATATACCGAACCCGAACCTCCGCGCGCTCCCCCCTCCCCGGAAACACGAAAGCCACGTTATTGATGATAGCGCAATTATACTGGAAGGCTGTTTCCTTGTCCATAAGGGGGGTGAAAAATCATGCGCGGATTCCGTCCCGAAGCGTTTGTATGCCGCAATGCATACGGGCTTCCTTCCCGAACCAGGCGCTTCACTATGAAAGGCTCCGGGCGCGTGGTATAATCCGGTCATGTCAGACAAGGGCAATCCCCCGCCGCAAGGCCTGGAATGGGAACGAATCGGAAAGGCCTTCGGCCGGCTGAGCCAGCCGGTATTCCTGCTGGACCGGCAGGGCCGTTGTGTCGTTCCCCCGCTTCCCGACGCCTTCCGCCTGCCGGAGCAATTGCCCGAGGACAAGCCGGTTTCCAGGTCGGGATATCTTTTCCTGGGGCTACCCGGGCTGGAGGCATATTCCCTGGCAGCCAAGGACCGGCCAGGAGCGGCCGACCTGCTGCTGCTGGCCGCACGATTGGTGCAGGCGGAACGGCTGGCCGCCGGATTTTCCCCGGACGAGAACAGCAGCTTGAAGCGGCTGCTGTCCGGCGAAATCAGCGCGATGGAGCTGGAGGGGCTGTTTGAAAAGACCGCTGTCCGGGACGCCGCGCCGCGCTGTGCGCTGCTTGTGA
>JAAZAQ010000152.1 GCA_012514225.1 Clostridiales bacterium
ACGAACACGGTGCCCTTGGCGTCGCTGCCCACGGCGGTCAGGTGCGCCTCGGCCAGGGACTTGGACACGTCCATCTTCCACTCGGTGTCGATGGTCTGCATGATGGAGACCTTCTCCTCGTAGGACAAGGTGGGCTGGTCCTTGAACTCCTCCGCCTTCGGGCAGTTGCGCAGGACGAAGGTGCCGTCGGCGATGTAGGGCTGCAGGATGTTCCAGGCGCCTTCCAGGAAGAGGAAGGAGTTGTTGTCCGTAAGGGCGCCGGAATAGATGTAGAGGTTGTTGCCCTTGGAGCCGGGCTCGATCTGGTCCACCAGGTACTGCGCCTGGGACTCGGAGACCTTGACGGAGTCGAAGGTGACGTAGTAGGCGAGGTTCTTTGTGTCCATGATGAGCCGGTCATAGCAGATGACGGTGGCGCCTTCAGCGGCGGCCATGTCGACGGCTGCGGCCGCGGCGGTCGCGTCGAAGGAGCACAGCACGATGGTCTTGGCCCCCAGGCCCAGCAGGGTCTCCACGTTGGTCTTCTCCGTCGCGGAGTTGGCCTCGGAGAACAGGATGCGCGCGTTGTAGCCACCCTCTTCGATGGCCTTGATGAACTTGGCTTCGTCACCCAGCCAGCGGGATTCCTCCCGCGTGGGCAGCACGACGCCGACGTCCACCGTGGCGGCGAAAACGCCGGAAACGGGGAGCAGGGCGACGCACAGGATGGCGAGGCAGAGCAGTTTCAGGTTCCTTTTCATGTGGCTTCCTCCTTGATTTATCTCATGGGCGGGCCTTGGGCCGCCCATATCGTCCGGTTGCGGGGGCCTGTGGCCGTTCGTCCGGCCGGTGGCGATGGGGGTCTCAGACGACCTCGATATCCAGCAGGGCGCACAGGTCGCGGATGGGCTCCGCGTGGTCGCCGTAGCAGACCAGGACGTGCTGGCTGAAGATTTTCTGGGCGAGCTCCGGCACGCTGGTCGAGCGGGGGAACAGCTCCAGGCTGGGCAGCTGGGGCGCCGGGGGCTTCCAGCCGCACTCCTCCCATTTCATCGGCGGCCGGGCCTCCCCCGTGAACAGGTGCATGTAGTACCGGCCTTTCTTGTAGTACAGCCGCGCGCAGGTGACCGGGCCGGTCTTCACCTTGCTGACGTTGAGCAGGGAGGCGGAGAGCAGGCCGAAGGAGGTGGGTAGCATCCGCACCGCCCCGTCCGTCACGGCCCTGGGCACGAAGTCCGGCACGCCGACGAGCACGGATTCCTTGAAGAACTCGTAGTACTCCAGGTAAGGCACGGTCTGCCCCGTGAGGAAGGACAGCATCAGCTGCGTCACGTTGCCCAGGATGTCGTTCTCCGGGATGGTGGCGATGCTCCGCCAGCTGTCCAGCAGCATGAACACCATCGCGGGAGGGAAGCCCAGCAGCTTTTTCATGCCGTCCACGTCGATGAGCGTGATCGCGTCGTAGCCGCGCTGCGCGATTTTCTTGTCGAGGGCCAGCGCGTACTTGACGCCGCTGCGGATGACGGCTTCGTCACATTCCTTTTCCAGGGTCCAGTTGTCCTTTACGAACCGGACGCCCTTCTCGATTTCCTGCTCCGTCAGCGCTTCCACGCCCTGCACCATCTCCAGCATCTCGAAGGGCTCGACCTCCACGCCGATCTGGCCGCGCAGGGAGACGCCCTCGAACTGCGTGCCGTACAGCAGCATGTCCCGGTAGCCCATGGTGCCCACGCGGGCCGTCCGCAGCCGGCTGGCGGCGTGCGCGGCGCGGGCGTAGGACATCACCGCGCCGACAGGCTCCGGCTCGCCGATGACGCTGTAGACGTACTTGAAGCGGTAGTCCAGGCTTTCGAACGTGCCCCGCAGCGCGGTGGTCCCGGCCTGGTCGGCCGTGGTGACGAGGCGGTCCCCCTCGTACCAGCCGCACATCCCCCACAGGACCATCGGCAGGTGCCGGAACGCGTCCGTCACATAAATGACCGCGTGGGTCGGAATCCAGCCCGCGACGCAGCAGATCAGGGAGGAAAACCCCTGGTTTGCGAGCTTTTCGAGGGCGGTTTTGGCGCTCTGGTACGCCGGGTCGTCAATCACGATGCCCGCGTCCACGATGTCCACGCCGTCGCTGGACAACAGGGCCAGCGCGCGGTCGTGCTTTTTGACCAGGCTGTCATAAGGCGTGTTGACCTCCCCGAAGCAAACGAAGCCGACTTTCATTCCGCGATACCTCCTGATGTTGTACTGGGTCGAATCTGGCGGCCTTGAGGGCGGCCGCAGCCGGAATGCGCGCATTAATGGAAGTAAGAAACTTATGGTGCCGGCGCTGCCGCGCTGGGAAATCCGTTTGCCTGACCGGTCGTATGATGCGCAAATCAGCAGCCATCCTGCTGAGAATCCGTCATTTTCCAGTATAATGGAAGAAAGCGGAT
>JAAZAQ010000153.1 GCA_012514225.1 Clostridiales bacterium
CAGGGAGGGATGGACATGAGCGAAGAGAAGAAAAGCGGCATCGTGTCGAAGCTTTTTGACCGCATCCGCAATGAGAACAAGGAAAACCTGACCCCCACGGCGGAAAACAGCGGCAGGCTGGGGTACGGGAAGGGCAACATCGACCAGGGCCGCATGAAGAACGCCGGGGTATGGGACACCTGCCCGGTGCTGGACGAGCAGGGCAGGCCCATCGAACCGGACGCCGGAAGCGAGGGGACGGAACCCCGGAAATAGCGCGGGCAGGCGCCGAAGCCGGGCACGAAAAAGGTGCCCGGCTTTCATTTTGCCCCCGGGCGGGGAACAGGCGTGAAGGCACACCTTGTTGATGACCTCGCTTTTCTTTCGGGCGGCGCGATTGTCTGCCCCGGGCCACCTGTGCTATAATGCGCGGCAACAAGGCGTATCATGGCGGCGGATTCGGGCGGGCCTGGTTTTGCGGCGCGCCCGCAGAGCGCCGCGGCCGCAAATGGGAGTGGAGGGACGATTCGGATGAAAAAAACGGTATTCGCGCTGTGCTTCGGCAACCGGGGCTTCATGCCCGGCGAACTCATCCTGGACGCGCGACGCGAGATGGTCCAGGCGGTCCGGGATGCGGGTTACGACTGCATCCTGATGGACGAGGGCCTGACCCGTTTTGGCGCGGTGGAGACCCGCGACGAGGGCCTCCTGTACGCCGAATGGCTCAAGAAGCACGAGGGACAGTACGACGGCGTCATCTTCAGCATGCCGATTTTCGTGGACGAGAACGGCGCCGCCAACGCGCTGCAGGATGCGGGCGTGCCCATCCTGATGCAGGCCTACCCGGACGAAATCGGCAAGATGAACTTCAAGTACCGCCGGGACGCCTACTGCGGCAAGTTCTCCGTGACGGACGTCTTTTGCCAGTACAAGATTCCCTTCACCGTCTTCAAGCCCCACGTCGTGCACCCGATGGCGGAGGCCTTCGCGCAGAACCTCCATGACTTCGCGGCCGTCTGCCGCGTCGTCAAGGGCATGAAGCGCTTCAACCTCGGCTGCATCGGCGCGCGCACGACGGCGTTCAAGACCGTGCGCTTCGACGAAATCGCCCTGCAGAAATACGGCATCAACGTGGAATCCTTCGACCTGTCCGAGCTGATCATGAAGGTCAAGGCTATGGCGGACGACGCGCCGGGGGTCAAGGAAAAGCTGTCGAGGCTCAGCGAAATCACCGACTTTTCCGGCGTGCCGGCGGAAAACGCCCACACCATCGCCAAGGTCGGCGTGGTCATCGACGAATACATCCGGGACTACCACCTGGACGCCCTGGCGCTGCGCTGCTGGAACGAGATGGAGACCTACCTGCGCGTCTGCCCCTGCGCGCTGCTGGGCGAACTGAACGACCGCGGCATCGCCGCCTCCTGCGAAATCGACGTGTGCTCCGCCGTCACCATGCGCGCGATGCAGCTGGCCAGCGGCGAGGCGACCACGGTGCTGGACTGGAACAACAACTACGGCGACGACGAGGACAAGGTGGTGCTGTTCCACTGCGGGCCGGTTCCCCAAAGCCTGATGACGGGCCCCGGCACGGTGACGGAGCACAAGATGTTCAACAAGGTGGACCCGGGCAGCGGGTGGGGCACCAACGAGGGGCGCATCGCCGCCTTCCCGATGACCTATTCCAACTGCAAGACGGAGGACGGGAAAATCACCGTGTACGTCTCCGAGGGCGAGATGACGGACGACCCGATCGAGGACGGCTACTTCGGCTGCGCCGGCGTGGCGAAAATCGGCGGGCTGCAGGACAAGCTCATCCGCCTGGCGCGCGGCGGCTTCAAGCACCACACCTCGGTGGGCAAGGGGCATCTGAAGGCGGTCCTGGAGGAGGCCTTCACCACCTACCTGGGCTACGACCTCGTCCGGATCGACTGAGCCGGGAGCGGGGGGCGGAAGCGTCATGGTCAGCTTAGGCGTTGACATCGGCGGCACCGGCGCCAAGTGCGTCGCCTTCCGGGAGGACGGAAGCCAGGCCGCCATCAGCTATATCGAATACCCCAACCCGGCGGGCAACCCCAATTTGGACCCCCGGGTGCTGTCCGGCACGGTGATGGAGGTCGTCGCCCGCTGCGTGCGGGCGCTGCCCGACCCCCACGCCGTCAAGGCCGTCACGGTGTCCTCCTTCGGCGAGTCCTTCGTCCCCGTCGACGAAAAGGGCGAGCCGCTGTCCGACATCATCATGTACTTCGCCGCCACGCAGAGCGAGGAGTTCGACCAGCTGGTGCGGAAGGTGGGGGAAGAGACCTTCATGCGCGTCACGCGCACCCTGCCGGACGCCTTTTACTCCCTTTCCAAAATGCTCTACACCCGGCGGACGGCGCCCAGGCCCGTCTGGAAATACCTGCTGATTTCCGGCTACCTGTGTTTCCGCCTGTGCGGGGAGACGGTGCTGGACGAAACCCTGGCCTGCCGCACGCTGCTGTACGACGTCAACAAAAGGGACTGGTCGGACGAGCTGTTGGCCGCCTCGGGCTTTGTGCGGGAGCAGCTGCCCACGGTGCTGCCCGCGGGAACCGTCGCCGGGCGCCTGCTGCCGGACGTCGCCGCGCGCCTGGGCCTGCCGGAAACCGTGGCCGTCGTCATCGGGGCGCACGACCAGGTGGTCAACGCGCTGGCCTGCGGCGTGTCCCGGCCCGGGGACGCCGCGGACGTCTCGGGCACCACGGAGAGCATCGCGCCGCTGTTTGAGCGCATCCCGGAGGGGTTCGGCTTCCAGCGCAGCAACTATGCCTGCGTGCCCTACCTGGACGGCAGGGGCTATGTCACCTACGCCTTCAACATCTCCGGCGGCATGGTGGTGCGCTGGCTGCGCGACCAGCTGGCCCTTCACCTGGACGAACAGGCGAAGCGGGAGAACGTCAGCGTCTACGACCTCCTGAACCGCCTGGCGCCCCGGGAGCCGGGCGAATTGCTCGTGCTGCCCTTCCTGCAGGGGATGGGCGGCACGCCCGATGTCCTGCCGCAGGCGCGCGGGCTGTTCTACGGCCTGGGCATGCAGACGGCGCTCCCGGACGTCTACCGCGCCATCCTGGAGGGGCTGACCTTCGAGATGGCCTACAACCTGGAGCACCTGGCACGCTTCGGCGTCGCGCCGGAGCGGCTGTACGCCTGCGGCGGGGGCGCGCGCTCCCGGCTGTGGCTGCAAATCAAGGCGGACATCTGGAACCGCGAGGTCATTCCCGTCCTCACCGAGGAAACGGGCGCCCTGGGCAGCGCCATCCTGGGCTTCGCCGCGGTCACGGGCGAAAAGAGCCACTGCGCCCTGGCCCAACGATTCGTCCGCTTGGGCGAGCCTTTCCGGCCGGAGCCGGGCAGGGCCGCCTTCTACCGGGAAAAGATGGAGAAATACAGGCGCTTCCGCGCGTTTGTCATCGGGGAAGAACAACAGCACAAGGGGGTATCGCCGTGAACACCAGGGAAATCGTCCGCCGCGCCTTCGAGGAAGGGCTGGTCATCCCGGCCTTCAACATTCCCCACCTGCCAATGGTGGAGCCCGTCGCCCGCGCGGTGGCTGAGGAGAACGCGCTGGCCATGATCCAGGTCGCGCGGCTGGAATGGGAGAAGTTCGAGTCCGAAAGTCTGGAGGCCGTCGCCCGGGAATACCGGAAATACCAGAAGCCCGGCCACACCCTGCTGCATCTGGACCACGTGCCCGTCGTCGACGAGGACCACCTGCGGGTGGATTACATGGCCATCCTGCGCCGCGCGGTGGACGCCGGCTACCAGTCGCTGATGGTGGACGGCTCGCGCCTGTCCCTGGACGACAACATCCGCGCGACCGCGGAGGCGGCGGCCCTGGCACACCAGGCGGGGCTGCCCATTGAGGCGGAGCTGGGGGCGGTCATGGGCCACGAGACCAGCCAGCAGGCCATCCCCTACGAGGAAATCTTCCGCAACAAGATGGGCTTCACCGACCTTGAGGAGGCCAGGCGCTTCGTCCGCGAGACGGGCTGCGACTGGCTCAGCGTCGCGGTGGGCAGCGTGCACGGCGCGATTGCCGAGGGCATGCTGGACAAGAAAAAGCCCGCCGCCAAGCTGGACGTCGGGCACATCCAGGCGCTGCGCGACGCGCTGGACATCCCCCTGGTGCTCCACGGCGGCTCCGGCATCGAGCAAGAGTACATCAGCCGCGGGGTGAAGGCGGGCATCGCCAAGATCAATGTGGGCACGGAAATCCGCCAGCCCTACGAGCGCGTCGTCCGGGAGGGCGGCACGGTCGCCCAGGCGCAGGACGCGGTCTACCGCCGCACGCGTGAGCTCATCAGCGGCTTTCTGCAGGTGACCGGCAGCGCGGACAGGCTGAAGGGCTGAATACGGCCGGCCGCGGGCGGCGGCGAGGCAGGCTTGAAAAGTCCTTGATTTGTCCGGAAGAGATTGACGGACGGCGCGTTTTCATGCGATAATCAGCGGGAATCCAACCAGATAGCCCAACACCCATATCATCCGGCCGGGCACACGGCCGATGAAATAAACCCACGAAGGAGGAACCCCCACCCTATGAAGAAAATCCTTTCCCTTGCCCTGGCGCTGCTGATGCTGCTGGGCGCCGCTTCCGCCCTGGCCGAGGCCGCCCTGCCCGAGGAGCTGGATATCCGCGCCCTCATTTGGAAATTTGACGACACCTACGGCTCCACGGTCCGCGTGGCCATGGAAAAATGGGCCCAGCACTACGCCGAGGAACTGGGCATCAAGATCAACTTCCAGATGTACGACGCCGCCGACGACATGGCCAAGCAGATCGAGACGGCCACCATCCTCACCAGCGAGAAGCCGGACTTCGTCATCATCAACCTGGCGGAGGTCACCAACGGCCAGGTGCTGGTGGACATGTTCAAGGAAGCCGACATCCCCTTCCTGTTCTACAACAAGCAGCCCTCCGAGGACACCACCCAGTCCGTCTTGGTGGACACCGGCACCATCTTCATCGGCACCTTGGCCCGCCAGGCAGGCGACATGCAGGGTGAAATCCTGGCCGACCTGTACAAGAAGGATCCCTCCATCGACCTCAACGGCGACGGCGTGCTGCAGTACGTCATGCTGATGGGCGAGCCCCAGAACGACGAGGCCATCGCGCGCTCCAGGTACTCGGTGGAAACCGCCATCGCCAACGGGCTGAAGCTCGAGCAGATCGGCGAGACCCTCGTGTGCAACTGGGACCAGGCCCAGGCCAACGACGCCATCAACGCCGTGTGGGCGGCCAATCCCGACGGCAAGATCGAGGTCATCTTCGGCAACAACGACATGATGTGCCTGGGCGCGGTCGCGGCGCTGAACAACTATGGCTGGAACACCGGCAAGGAAGGCGACCCCAAGGTCGTGGTCATCGGCGTTGACGCCGTCGACTCCGCGATGGAGTCCATCAAGGCCGGCGGCATGACCGCCACCGTCCAGCAGGACGGCGACGCCATGGGCAAGGCCAACATCCGCATCGCCATCAACGGCGCCCTGGGCCGCAAGTGGCTGGACGGGACCGAGTACGTCTACACCGACGACCCCTTCCACTGCATCCGCATCCCCTACGCCAAGATTACCGACGTCGAGTAAACCCAGGCCCGGGGGCTGGCGCGCTGTGCGCCGGCCCCCTTTTTACCGATGGGGGGACACATGCAAGGCGAACAGCCCTACCTGCTGGAGCTCGTCGACATCGACAAGCGCTTCCCGGGCGTCCAGGCGCTGGACAAGGCCCGGCTGCGCCTGCGCGCGGGCACGGTCCACTCCCTGATGGGGGAGAACGGCGCGGGAAAGTCCACGCTGATGAAGTGCCTCTTCGGGATTTACACCATGGACGCCGGCAGCATCCTGATGGACGGCAGGCCGGTCAGCTTCACCAACCCCCGCCACGCGCTGGACAACGGGGTGGCGATGGTGCACCAGGAGCTCAACCAGGTGCTGCGCCGCAGCGTCATGGAGAACGTCTGGCTGGGGCGCTTCCCGACGCGCGGCGGCTTTGTGGACAGCCGGAAGATGTACCAGCAGACCCGCAAGATTTTTGAAGACCTGCAGATGGACGTCGACCCCCGCGCCATCATCGGCAACCTGTCCGTTTCCCGGCGCCAGATGATCGAGATTGCCAAGGCTGTATCCTTCGACGCCCGGGTGCTGGTGCTGGATGAGCCCACCTCCTCCCTGACGGAGAACGAGGTGGAGCACCTTTTCCGCATCATCAAGCAGCTGACCCAAAGGGGCGTGGGCGTCATCTATATCTCCCACAAGATGGACGAAATCCTCCGGATATCCGACGAGGTCACCATCATGCGGGACGGCGCCTGGATTGCCACCCGGGACGCGGGCACGCTAACGAACGAGGAAATCATCCGCCTGATGGTGAACCGGGAGATGAAGCAGCGCTTCCCGGAGAAGCACAACGTGCCCGGGGAGGTCTCCCTGGAGGTCAACAACCTCTCCGGCAAGTACGAGCCCACCTTCCACGACGTCTCCTTTACCCTGCGCAAGGGCGAGGTGCTGGGCGTCTCCGGCCTGGTGGGCTCGAGGCGGACGGAACTGCTCAACACCCTCTTTGGCTATTACGCGAGGGAGAGCGGCGAAATCATCCTGCACGGGAAAACCGTGGACAACGGCAAGCCGGACAAATCCACCCGCAACGGCTTTTCCCTGCTCACGGAGGAACGCCGCGCCACCGGCGTCTTCCCGCAGATGAACATCACCTTCAATTCCGTCATCGCCAACATCCGCGCCTACGGCAAACTGCTGCTGGACGGCGGGAAGATGAACCGGGACACCGACTGGGTGGTCAGCGCCATCAACGTCAAGACGCCCAGCAAGCGCACCCTCATCCGCTCGCTGTCGGGCGGCAACCAGCAGAAGGTCATCATCGGCCGCTGGCTGCTGACCACGCCGGAGGTGCTGCTGCTGGACGAGCCCACCCGCGGCATCGACGTGGGCGCCAAGTACGAAATTTACAACCTCATCCTGAAACTGGCCGAGGAAGGCAAGGGCGTCATCATGGTGTCCAGCGAGATGCCGGAGCTCATCGGCATCTGCGACCGCATCCTGGTCATGTCCAACGGCCGGCTGGCCGGCATCCTGGAGCGCGGGCGGGACTTTGACAACGTCCCCGGCGAGCAGGAGGCCATCCTGACGCTGGCGGCGAAGTACGTGTAGAGAAAAGGCGGGCAGGCACATGCAGACGACGGCGGCAAAATGGAACCGGCAAAAGACCATTGATTTCCTGCTCCGGTACGCGATGTACATCATCCTGCTGGCGATTCTGGTGGTGGTCAGCGCCATAAGGCCCAACTTCCTGGCGCTGAGCAACATCCTCAACATCCTGAAGCAGGCCTCCACAAAGGGCATCCTGGCGCTGGGCTGCGCGGGGCTCATCGTGCTGGCCGGCACCGACCTGTCCATCGGCCGGGTCATGGGCTTCGCCGCGGCCGTCACCGCGGCGCTGGTGCAGTCGGTCACCTACAAGTCCCGCTATTTCCCGCAGATGACGCAGGACCTGCCGCTCATCGTGCCGCTGCTGGCCGCCATCGCGGTGGGCGTCGCCTTTTCGCTGTTCAACGGCTTCGGCGTGTCCAAGCTGAAGATGCACGCCTTCATCATCACCCTGGGCACGCAGCTCATCGCCTACGGCGTGAACTGCCTGTTCATCGAGGCGCAGCCCTCCGGCACCGCCCAGGCGCTGTCCACCTTCAACCAGACCTTCAAGGACGCGGCCGCGGGCGACCTGGTGATGGGCAGCGTCAAAATCCCGCTGGTGGTGCTGTACTTCCTGGGGCTGGCCGTCGTCATGTGGGTGGTGTGGAACAAGACGCGGCTGGGCAAGAACATGTTCGCCGTGGGCGGCAACGAGGAGGCCGCCCGCGTATCCGGCGTCAACGTCGCGCGCACCATCATGCTGGTCTACCTCATCGCCGGCGTGCTCTACGGCATCGCGGCCTTCCTGGAGGCGGCGCGCATCCAGTCCGTGGGCGCCAACACCGGCATCAACTATGAGACGGACGCGATTTCCGCCTGCGTCATCGGCGGCGTCTCCTTCTCCGGCGGCGTGGGCACCATCCAGGGCGTGGTCATCGGCGCCATCATCCTGCAGGCCATCAACTTCTCCCTCAACTTCATCGGCGTGAACCCCTATTACCAGTACATCATCCGCGGCCTCATCATCGTGCTGGCCGTCGCCATCGACGTGCGCAAGTACATCGTGAAGAAGTGACGGGCGGCATGACGGGCCAGGCGAAGGACGAGCATCAGGGGCGGGCCGAAGCCGCCTCCGCTGTAAACGCGGCTGCCCCGCAGCCCGCGCCGCGCCGCGCCACCTGGCGCGACCGGCTGTACGGCCGGCTGAAGGTTTCGGTCCGCACGATGGACCTTGTCATCATCGGCCTGGTCGCGGCCCTGGCGGTCGTCCTGCTGCTGGGCGTGGTGACGGCGGGGAGATAGCCTCAGGGGTGAAAGGAAAAGCCCTCCGGGAATCCGGAGGGCCTAGTGTGTCAAAGAAGTGTCTGCGGACACTTCTTTGATTAAGCAGGAACGGGAATTTCTGCCTGTTCGGCATCGCTATGCTTGCCTCACGGCCAGCAGAAATTCGCGGAAATGTTTTGTCTAAAGCCA
>JAAZAQ010000154.1 GCA_012514225.1 Clostridiales bacterium
CCCTTGAACCCGGAAGCCCGCGAAAAGGCCGACAAGGAGCTGGAGCGCCTGTCCCGCATGATGGCGGGCAGCCCGGAATCCACGGTTTCGGAGAACTACCTGGACTGGCTGGCCGAGCTGCCCTGGGGGAAATACTCCAGGGACCAGCTGTCACTGGGCCGTGCCCGGCGCATCCTGGACGAGGACCATTTCGGCATGGAGAAGGTCAAGGAACGCATCATCGAGTACCTGGCCGTTCTCTCCATGCGCCAGAAAACGGAGGAGCAGGTGGTGCCCCGCGGGCCCATCCTCTGCTTCGTCGGCCCGCCCGGCGTGGGCAAGACCTCCATCGTCAAGGCCATCGCCAAGGCGCTGGGGCGGAAATTCGTCAAGCTCAGCCTGGGCGGCGTAAGGGACGAGGCGGAAATCTATGGGCACCGCCGCACCTACATCGGCGCCATTCCCGGCCACATCATCAGCGGCATCAAGCGGGCGGGCACCATGAACCCGGTTTTCCTTTTTGACGAAATCGACAAGATGGGCAACGACTACCGGGGCGACCCCGCCAGTGCCATGCTGGAGGTGCTGGATTCCGAGCAGAACGCGTCCTTCCGCGACCATTATCTGGATATCGCCTTCGACCTGTCCCGCGTCCTGTTCATCACAACTGCCAATACGCGGGACACTATCCCGCCGGCTTTGCTGGACCGGATGGAAATCATCGAGGTCTCCAGCTACACCGAGGAAGAAAAGCTGCAAATCGCGCGGAAGCACCTGCTGCGGCGGCAGATTCTGGAAAACGGGCTGCCGCCCCGCAGCGTGAAGATGACCAAGGCCGCCATCCGCGCGGCCATCGAGGGCTATACCCGCGAGGCGGGCGTGCGCACACTGGCGCGCACCCTGGCCAAGGTGGTTCGCAAGGCGGCGGTGGAGATGCTGGACAAAGGCGTCGACACGGTCACCGTCCAGCCCGGTTCCCTAGAGGAGTACCTGGGCCCGCCGCGCTATCTGCGCGAACAGCCGGACAAGGAGCCGCTGGCCGGCGTGGTCATCGGCCTGGCGTATACCGAGGTGGGCGGCGAACTGCTCAAGGTGGAGTGCGCCGTGATGCCGGGCACGGGCAAGCTGTCGCTGACAGGCCATCTGGGCGAGGTCATGAAGGAAAGCGGGCAGGCTGCGCTGTCCTGGGTGCGCTCCAGCAGCGAGCGCTACCGGCTGCCGGAGGACTTCCACCACAAGATGGACATCCACATCCACGTGCCGGAAGGCGCCGTGCCCAAGGACGGGCCTTCCGCCGGCATCACGATGACCGTCGCGATGCTGTCCGCGCTCAGCGGCCGCAAGGTGCGCCAGGACCTGGCGATGACCGGTGAAATCACCCTGGGCGGCCGTGTGCTGCCCATCGGGGGCATCAAGGAAAAGCTGCTTGCGGCTTTCCGGGCGGGCATCCGCCTGCTGGCCCTGCCGCAGGAGAACCGGAAGGACGTCCTGGAATTGCCGGCTTACATCCAGGATTCCTTTGACATCCACTACGTCGCGACAGCCGACGAGGTCGCCTCGCTGGCGCTGCTGACGGAATAATGGAAATCAAGTCGGCGGCCTTCGTCACCAGCCTGCCCCGCTACGGGGCCTTCCCCGGCCGCGGCCTGCCACAGGTCGCAGTCGCGGGGCGCAGCAACGTGGGGAAGAGCAGCCTCATCAACAGCCTCTGCCGTGTCAGGAACCTCGCCAAGACCAGCGGGACGCCGGGAAAGACCCGGCTGATCAACGTGTTTCTCATCAACGACACCTTTCATCTCATCGACTTGCCCGGCTACGGCTACGCCCGGGTTTCCAAGCGGGAGCAGCAAAGCTGGGGGCGTATGATGGAAGAGTATTTCGCCCGCGCGGAGACGCTGCGCCTGGTGCTTCACCTGGTGGACATCCGGCATGAGCCTTCCCAGGGCGATTTGACGATGAACGCCTTCCTTTACCGGAACGGGCTGCCCTTCCTGGTGGCCGCGACCAAGGCGGACAAGCTGTCGCGCGCCCAGCGGGGCAAGGCGCTTCCGGTGCTGGCGCGCGCCCTGGCCGTGCAGCCCTTCGACATCGTGCAGACCTCCGCCCAGACGGGCGAAGGCCGGGCCGAGCTGCTGGAGCGCGTCGGGCGCGCCGTTTCCGGGTAATCAAAGGGAAGTGCCCTGCCCCGGGCTTCCTTGCCCCTCCTGCGACGGGATGCTATAATTCCGCCAGGACGGAATGCCCAGCGGAGGATTCGATATGATTCACGTGGAAATCGTCAAGCCGACCCCCCAGGCGCTCAAGCCCTTCATCCAGTTGCCTTTTGATATCTACCGGAAGGACCCCAACTGGGCGCCCCCGATGCGGCGCGACCTGCAAAAGGCGCTGACGGGCGCCGACAACGAGTTTTTCACCCGCGGGAATCAGCGCCTCTTCCTGGCATACGACAACGAAACCCCGGTCGCCCGGGTGCTGGCCGGCGTCGACCTGCTGCTCTCCTCCCGGCTCAAGGTGGAGACCGGCTACATCAGCCTGTTTGAATCCTACGAGAATTACGAATATGCCCACGCCGTTTTGGACGCCGCGATGCGCTTCCTGCGCGAGCATGGCGCGAAGCAGGTTTACGGGCCGATTCCGCCCCGGTACGACCTGCTCAACCGCGGCCTTCTGGCAGAGGGCTTTGACGGGCCGCCGGTCCTGTACAACGCCTACAACACGCCGGCCCTTCCCCAGATGCTGGAGAAATATGGCTTTGAAAAGTGGCGGGACTACCTGGCCTACGACATCCCGGTGGACAAGGTGCCGGTATCGCGCGTCCTGTCCATGGCAGACCGCATCCGCGAGCGGTTTGATTTCCGCGTGGAGCACGTGGATTTCACCCGCAGCAACCTGATCCGCGTCGCCCAGGACCTGTCCCGGGTCATCAGCGAGGCGGAGCCGGAGGAGCCCTTCAGCGACCCTCCGACCACGGACGACCTGCTGGCGCTGTTCAAGCGCATCAAGCCCTGGCTGCGCAACGAAATCGCCGTGATGGCCTACGCGGGCAGCCGGCCCATCGGCTGCGTGGTCGGCTTCCTGGACGCGACCCCCGCGATTCGGGGCACGGACGGGC
>JAAZAQ010000155.1 GCA_012514225.1 Clostridiales bacterium
AGGGTGGTGCCGGCCCTGGGCGCGCTCCACTGGCTGTATTGGTAACTGCCGCCGCCGATGGTGATGAAGGCGGCGGCCTTATAGTAGTAGGTGGCGCCGGGGAGCAGGCCGGTATCCCGGAAGGCGGCGGCGGTGGTGGTGGCGAGCAGGCTGTATACGCCGTCCGGCGCGTTGGCGCGGAGGAGCTGGTAGGAGGCCGCGCCGGTCACGGGGGTCCAGGCGACGGCCAGGCTGGTGCCCAGAGTGCCCGAGGGCGCGGCGGACGTGACGGCCGGCGCGGCGGCGAGCGGGGTTGTGCCGGCCCTGGGCGCGCTCCACTCGCTGGACTGGCAATCGATGATCCCGACGGTGATGAAGGCGGCGACCTTATAGTAGTAGGTGACGCCGGGGAGCAGGCCGGTATCCTGGAAGGCGGTGGCGGTCGTGGAGGCGAGCAGGCTGTATACGCCGTCCGGCGCGTCGGCGCGGAGGAGCTGGTAGGAGGCTGCGCCGGTCACGGGGGTCCAGGCGACGGCCAGGCTGGTGCCCAGGGTGCCGGAGGGGGCGGTAATGGTCAATACCGGTGCGGGCAAGTAGCGAACGGTGACCTCCCTGCCGAAGATTGTGATTTCCTCGTTGGAGTTCATGTCCCTGACGGTAAATTTGGGCTTGTAGACACCGGGCTGGAGGAACTGATATTTCAACCAGCGGTTTAAGCCGTTGAACCATGAGGACTGGTGGATTTGCACGCCGTCCTAGTATACCCCGTTCAAATAATGGTAGACGGCGTCCGGGGGCGTCGGGTTGACCACCCAACTGAAATTGTCCCCGACGGCGGCGGTCGTGGCATCGGGCGTGGCGACGATATCGGCGGTAAGCGCCCTTGCGGGCGCGACCAGCAGGGGCAGCGCGCCGAGCAGCAGCAAGGCGCAGAGGGAAACCGACAGTATTTTTTTCATCTCGAGCCTCCTGGTTTTGGCATACAATTGTGAATCGTGGTGTTTTCTGAATCAAGATTCCGCCGGGAACCCCGCGCCGGGATTCCTGGCTTCCGGGCGCTTCCTGGCGACCGCCTGACACACCTTCTTTCTGCCAAGGGAAAGGGTTTGGGAAGGGATATGCTTGCTTTCACCGCCAGCATAAGGCCGCTGCGCCCTGGCGTCAACGCTGCCTGCGGGAAAGCGCCTGCCCTCACCCTCTTAGTTCCCGAAAAATAAAAAATCTACCACCTCCGCAGAAAAAAATTTCGCGCCCAAAGCGGACCGGGCTGGCGCCCGCCCCGCCTTTACACCGCCGGGCGGCCTGTGCTAAGGTGAGCCGGACCAAAAATTCCATCATCGGAGGAGAAACGGTATGGCGAACGAACCGACGCCCGTCCACGCGCCCAAGGCGCCCAAGGCCCTGGGCCCCTATTCCGCCGCGATGGCGGCCGGGGAATTGCTGTTCCTCTCCGGGCAGACGCCCATAGACCCCGCAACGGGGGAGCTGGTGGAGGCCGACATCAAGGCGCAGACCGAACGGTGCATCCTGAACCTCAAGGCCGTGCTGGAAGCCGCGGGCAGCGGCCTGGACAAGGTGGCAAAGACCACCTGCTTCCTCACCGACATGGCCGATTTTTCCGCCTTCAACGAGGTCTACGCCCGGTACTTCACCGGCAAGCCCGCCCGCTCCACCGTGGCTGTCAAGGCGCTGCCCAAGGGCGCGATGGTGGAAATCGAGCTGATTGCGCTCCGGGGCTGAACGGGGCGGCGGGAGAACGGAAAGAGCCGGGGATTTCGTCCCCGGCTCCGGTGTTTCAGCGCAGTGTGAACCGGGGGAGGTATCCCCGGTCTTTTCATCGCGGCGGCGGGCGCCCCCGCTCAGCGGGATTTTCGCCGCCCCGCCTTTCCCCCGCGCACCGGCAGGGTGAGGGTCAGCGCCGCGCCGCCGCCCGTGTCCTCCGCGCGGATGCCGCCGCCGTGCAGCTGGACGATTTCCCGGGCGATGGACAGGCCGATGCCGCTGTGCCCGTTTTTGCCCGCGAAGAAGCGCTCGAACACGTGGGGCAACTCCCCGGGGGGAATGCCCGGGCCGTCGTCCCTGACGCCGAGGGTGAGCCGACCGCCCTGGCGGGAGAGGTCACAGTCCACCCGGCTTTTGGCATAGCGCAGCGCGTTGTCCAGCACGCTCATCAGCGCGCGGCGGAGCCGGACCGGGTCGCCCGAAAGCGGCGGCAGGCCTTCCGGCGCCGCCAGCGACAGGGACAGGCCCCGCCGCGCGGCGAGGGGCGCGATTTCCGACAGGCAGTCCACGAGCAGTTCCTCCAGTTGGAAATCGGAGGTCTCCAGCGTGAGGGCGCCCGAGTCAATCCGGGAAATCAGCAGCAGCTCGTCCACCAGCGCGGTCATGCGGTCCCCGGCCTCCAGGATGACGCCCGCCGCCTGCCGCGGGTCCGGCGCGACGCCCCGCTGGATGCCCTCCGCGTACCCCTGGACCAGGGTCAGCGGCGTTTTCAGCTCGTGGGACGCGTTGGCGAAGAAGCGGCGCGTCCGCTCCTGGGCGCTGTCCATCTGCCGCCCGACGCGCCAGCCGGCCAGGCTGGCGCCGGCGCCCGTGAGCAGCAGCAGGGCCAGGAAAATCAGGTTGAGCCAGAACAGGAAGGCCTTCAGCGGCGTCACATTGGCGAACAGGACGACGACCATGCCCTGCGGTTCCCCGGGTTGGCGCAAGGGCAGCTGCGCCAGGGTCAGCTCCTCCTCCAGCAGCCGGACAGACGCCATCCGACCGCTCAGGTCCGGGTGTTCCCGGCAATACGCCACGACGGCCCGCTCCAGGGGGGTGAGGGCGTAGGCGTAGGAATAGACCTCGTCCGCCCGGTAATCCGCAGTGAGCAGCAGGGAGGAAACGTGCACGGGGGAGTCGCTTTCCCACTCCGCGGCGTCCAGTGTGTCCGCCTCGCTGAAAGCCTGCATTTCCTGCGCCATCATGCGCCGGGCTTCCCCGTCGATATAGCTGTTGAAGGCGATGTTGAGCGCCGCGATGACCACCGCCGAGACCAGCGCGAGGCTGGCCGCCGTGAGCAGCAGCAGGCGCCGCCGGTTGCTCCTCACGCGCTGTCACCGCCTTCCGACAGGCGGTACCCGAAGCCCCAGACCGTCCTGACCTCGGAACGGCTGCCGGCCTCGGCCAGCTTGTTGCGCAGGCGGCGCACGGTTTCGTCGGCCACCCGCGTCTCCACCTGGCAGCCGTAGCCCCACACGGCGCCGAGCAGCTCGTCCCGGGATACGGCCTGGCCGCCCCGCCGGAGCAGATGCGCCAGAAGACGGAGCTCCGTGGGCGTCAGCGGCAGCTCCCCGGCGCCGCAGCGCGCCTGCCGCAAACCGGCGTCGAACGACAAATCGCCGAAGGACAGCCTTTCCACGGCGTTCTCGCCGCCTTCAGGCCGGGTGCGGCGCAGCAGCGCCTTGATTTTCATGACCAGCAGGCTGGGCCGGAAAGGCTTGATGACGTAATCGTCGGAGCCGGAGTGAAAGGCCGCGGCGTAGTCGATTTCGCTGTCCCTGGCGGTCAAGAGGACGACGGGCACGGTAGACGCCTCGCGCAGTTTTTTGCAAACGGCGATGCCGTCCGTGCCGGGCATCATCACGTCCAGGATGGCCAGGTCGCAGGGCCTTTCCCGGAACGCCGCCAGCAGGGCGTCGCCGGTGGGGAAGGTTTTCGCGTCGAAGCCGGCGTCCGAGAGGAACATCTCCAGCAGGCTGCGGAGGCTGGAATCGTCGTCCGCCGCGTAAATCAAGGCCCGCATTCCCGCCCGCCTTCCCGCCGCGGCCACCGGCCGCGGCCCTCGCTTCCGTTTTGGCCCCAGTATAGCACGCCCGCGCGCCGGCGAAAGGGCCGGCGCGCGTGACGCCACGTCCGGGGTTTACTCGTAGACGGCGCCGTACTCCAACGCCTGCAGCTGGCTGTCCAGCGCATCCAGGTACTTGGTGAGCGCCTCCGCCTGGACGGGGCTGGCGCCGGCGAGCGCCGCGCGCAGTTCGTCCAGCAGGGCGTACGCCCCGGTCAAGGCGCCCTGGGCGCCCTCGTCCAGCCAGCGCGCCCCCTCGGCGTCCTCCCCGACCTCATCGAGGGAGACGCCGGAGCCGGCGCAGTCCAGGCAATCCTCCGGGAACAGCCCTTCGTCCTCCGCCCCGGGCACCGGCAGGCCGCAGGTGGGACAGACGCTCCAGCCCTCGCCCGCGCTCAACCCGATGTCATCCGCGGCGTCCTCCGTCCAGCCCTCCGCCCCTTCCGGCGGGAAGAACCTGTCTCCTTCATCGGGGCAACCCGCGTCTGCCTCAGGCACCGGCAGGCCGCAGGCGGGGCAGACGCCCCTGCCTTCGCCCGTGCTGAACCCGATGTCATCCTCGGCGCCTTCCATCCAGCCCTCCGTCCCTTCCGGCGGGAAGAACCCGTCTCCTTCGTCTGGAAAACCCGCGTCCGCCTCAGGCACCGGCAGGCCGCAGGCGGGGCAGAGACTCCAGCCATCGCCCGTGCTGAACCCG
>JAAZAQ010000156.1 GCA_012514225.1 Clostridiales bacterium
TAAGCTCGGAGCGGAAAAGCATGAGCAAAGCGAGGAAAGGACCAGCCACCGCTGCAGCTTCAGGCCAAGGCGCATGGACGCCTGGTTGGGCACGATGTCCCTGTTAGTTCCAAGGTAAGGAAGGACGGCTACATTCCCTTCTTCGTGACGGAGAATAGACGCAGCGAAGCAGCGTTGATCCAAGTCGTATAGGAAGCTTTTTTGTAGGGCGTATCCACCGGAAGATGGATAAGCTGGCCAAGAGCCTGGGGATTGAAGGCATCTCCTGCAGCCAGGTGAGCGAGATGACCAAGGGACTGAATGACCAGGCGGAGGAGTTTCGGAATCGCCCTTTGGCATCCACATACCCGGTGCTGTGAGTGGACGTGCTGTATGAAAAGATTCGATACGCTGGTCGGGCCGTGAGCATGGCCATCCTGCTGGTCTGCGGGGTGAACGATGAGGGCAAGCGGGAGGTCTTGGCGATAGAGCCGATGCTGGAAGAGACCAGGGAAAGTTACAAGCAGTTGTTTGAAAAGCTGAAGGAACGAGGGCTGAGCAAGCCCAAATTGATTGTCTAAGACGCTCACAAAGGCTTGGTTGACGCGATTGGTGAATGCTTCCCGGGAGCCAGCTGGCAGCGATGCAAAGTGCACTTCATGCGCAACATCCTGGTGCATGTGCCGCACAGGGAAAAGGAGCGGTTCGCCAGCCTGCTCAAAGGCATCTGGCTGACAAGCGATCCGGAAACGGCTAAGCAAAGGTCACAGGAATTGGCCAAGCTGTACCGCACGAAATGTCCCAAGGCAATTGAAACCTTGGAAGCCGGCCTTGAGGACGCGCTGACCTTCCTTTCATTCCCTTCACTGGACTCCAGGAAGGTCAGTTCCAACAACATGCTGGAGCGGTTGAACAAGGAGATACGGCGGCGTACTCGGGTGGTTGGCATTTTTCCCCACCCGGAGTCCTACCTGAGGTTGGTGACGATGTACCAGATGGAGTACTCGAAAGACTGGTCAGTGACCAGGTCGTATCTGAGCGAGGAGTCGCTCAAATCGCTCGACAAACAGGCAGCGTGACATGGTTAGCGGTAACCAAAGTTGCGAACTTAATTTGACAGTGGCAGCATCAAAAACGAATAATTGTCAACAATGATATCAAATGATATAGTTAACATGTTTAACACTACTTGGTATCGTATTGTCGGTACCGCGTTTTTTACTGCGACATGGAAGGGAAATCCGGATGCGAACAGAGGACTTCCTGAAGGAAATCACAAAAATCCGGGGCTTGTCCGGGGACGAGGGCCTGGTGGCCGCCTGGGTGGCGGAGCAGTTCGCCCTGCTGTGCGACGAGGTGACGGTGGACGCGATGAACAACGTCGTCGCGCGCAAGCGGGGGGAGGGTCCCCGGGTGATGTTCTCCGCGCACCTGGACGAAATCGGCCTGATGGTCAGCCTCATCGAGGAGGACGGCAGCCTGCGCCTGGGCCAGGTCGGCGGGGTGGACCCGCGCATCCTGCCCGGGCAAAGGGTCACGGTTTACGGCGTCCGGGCGCTGCGCGGGGTCGTGGGCGCGAAGCCGCCCCACCTGCTCACGGCGGAGGACCGGAAAAAGAACTACCAGCGCGAGGAGCTGTACGTGGACGTCGGCTTCCCGCCGGACAAGGTGCGCGGGCTGGTGCGGGTGGGCGACCAGGTGCAGCTGGAGCACCGCCACACCGACCTGCTGAACGGCCGCGTCTCCGTCAAGACCTGCGACGACCGCGCCTGCGTGGCCGCGATTTACCACGCGCTGAAGATGCTGCAGGGCCAGCCGCACGAGGCGGACCTCTACTTCGTCGCCTCCTCGCAGGAGGAGGTCGGCGCCCGCGGGGCCGAAACGGGCGCCTTCGCGCTGGAGCCGGACTTCGCCGTGGCGCTGGACGTCTGCCACGCGGAAACCCCCGGCGCACCCCAGGGAGAAACGCTGAAAATCGAGTCCCCCGCCGTGGGCATGGGGCCCTACCTGCACCCGGTCCTGCGGGACAAGCTGCTGGAGGTCGCGCGGGAGCACAACGTCCAGGTCCAGCACGAGGTGATGCCCCGCTCCACCGGCACGGACGCGGACGTCATCGGCGTTTCCCGCGGGGGCGTGCCCACCGCGCTGCTGGAGCTGCCGCTCAAGTACATGCACACCACGGTGGAGA
>JAAZAQ010000157.1 GCA_012514225.1 Clostridiales bacterium
ACCATGATGCAGGGGGTTTCGGGGGGCGGCAGCCCACCGATTGTCATCGTGTCGTCCGGCTCTGCCGGACGCGCGGGGCGTTTTCGCGAACAGCGAAAACATTCCGCAGCAATCCTCCGAATCGAAATAGGTCCGCGGACCTTTTTCGACAATCTGACCCCGCCCTGCAAAGGGCGGTGTTCCGGCAAGGGCGACCGGCCGTCCTTACGCCTCCGCCTGCCGCCTCCTGCGGAACAGGCGGGTCAGGAAGGGCAGGGAGATTTTCTGCTTGCTGATGACATCGAAGGCCACCGCCGCCAGCAGCACCAGGCCCTTGACCACCTGCTGCAGGTCGATGGAGATGCCCATGATGCTCATGCCGTTGTTGAGCACGCCCATGATCAGCGCGCCGATGAGGGTGCCCCCGACGGTGCCGATGCCGCCGTAGGCGGAGGCGCCGCCGATGAAGCAGGCGCCGATGGCGTCCAGCTCGAACCCCATGCCCGCCTGGGGGGAGGAAGACTGCAGCCGGGCGGAGAAAATCAGGCCCGCGACGGCGGCCAGAAAGCTCATGTTCACGTAGGCCAGGAACCTGATCTTGTCGGTCTTCACGCCGGAGAGCCGGGCGGCCTTCTCGTTGCCGCCCACGGCGTAGAGGTGACGGCCCATGACCGTCTTGCTGGTGAGGTAGGAGTACACGACCAGCACGATGCCCACCGTGATGAGCACGATGGGGGTGCCGATGTAGTTGGCCAGGATCCAGAAGAAATACAGGATGGCGGCGGCGATGACCAGCGCGCGCAGCAGGGTCATGGGCAGGGAGTCGTAGGAATAGCCCTTGCGCTTGCGGTCCGCCCGGCGCTTGATTTGCTGGGCGACGACGCCCGCGGCCAGCACCAGGCCGATGAGCAGGCTGGTAAAGTTGCGAAGCCCGCTGCCCGGGTCCAGCCCGCCCAGGAAGTTCCCGATGGCGCCGGTGGACAGGCTCATGAAGGCGCGCGGGAAGGGCGAGAGGGTGAGCCCCTTGAGCACGATGAGCGTCAGGCCGCGGAAAATCAGCTGGCCCGACAGCGTGACGATGAAGGCCGGGATGCGCACGTAGGCGATCCAGAAGCCGTGCCAGGCGCCGATCAGGATGCCGATGAGCAGGCACAGCAGCACGGAGAGGTAGGGGTCCCACTCCCAGGTAATCATGAAGGTGCCCGCGCAGGCGCCCACGAAGGCCACCACCGAGCCGACGGACAGGTCGATGTTGCCCCCCGTGAGGATGCATACCAGCATGCCCGCCGCCAGCACCACCACGTACGCGTTCTGGTTGATGAGGTTGAACACGTTCATGGGCTTGAGCAGCGTGCCGTTGGTGAGCGCCTGGAAGAGCACGATGATGACCACCAGCGCGATGAGCATCACGAACTGCTTGATGTTCTTGGAAAACGACCCTTTCAGCTTGCCCATGTGGTCTGCGCCCCCTTGCTCGCCTCGATAATCATGCCCATGATGACCTCCTGGGAGGCCTGCTCCCGTGTCAGCTCGCCCACCATCCGGCCCTCGACCATCACGTAAATGCGGTCGCACATGCCCAGCAGCTCGGGTAATTCGCTGGAGACCATCAGGATGGACTTGCCCTCGCCCACCAGGCGGTTGATGATGCTGTAAATCTCGTACTTGGCGTTCACGTCGATGCCGCGGGTGGGCTCGTCGAGCATCATGATGTCAGGCTGGGAGAACATCCACTTGCCCACCAGCACCTTCTGCTGGTTGCCGCCGGAGAGGTTGCCCACCTGCTGCTCCACGTCCGTGGCGCGGATGTCCAGCTTCTCCTTGTAGTCCTCCGCCGCCCGCTGCTCCAGGTCCGCGTCGATGACGCCCCGCTGGCTGACCAGCTCCAGCCGCGAGAGGGTGACGTTGTGCTTGATGGAGTTGGACAGCACCAGCCCGTCGCCCTTGCGGTCCTCGGTGATGTAGGCGAAGCCCTCCCGGATGGCGTCCGCCGCGCTGAGCAGCTCCAGGGGCTTGCCGTACTTCTTCAGCGTGCCGGAGATCTTGGCGCCGTACACCCGGCCGAACACGGACTGGCACAGCTCCGTCCGCCCCGCGCCGATGAGGCCGGCGATGCCGACAACCTCCCCGGCGTTCACGTGCAGCGACACGTTGTCCACCACCTTGCGCTCGGTGAACAGCGGGTGGTAGACCGTCCAGTTCTCGATTTCCAGCGCCACCCCGCCGATACTGGGCACGCGTTTGGGGAAGCGGTCCACCATCTCGCGCCCGACCATGCCCTTGATGATGCGCGCCTCGGTGACCTCGCTGGTCTTCAGCGTCTCGATGGTCGCGCCGTCCCGCAGGATGGTGATGTTGTCGGATACATAGGCGATTTCGTTGAGCTTGTGGGAAATCATGATGGAGGTGATGCCGCGCTCCGAGCGGAACTGCTTGAGGAGGTTGAGCAGGTTCAGGGAGTCTTCGTCGTTCAGCGCGCTGGTCGGCTCGTCGAGGATGAGCAGCCGCACGTTTTTGGCCAGCGCTTTGGCGATCTCGACCAGCTGCTGCTTGCCCACGCCGATGTCCTTGATGAGGGTGCGGGGGTCCTCCTTCAAGCCCACCTCGCGCATGTGCTCCGCGGCTTTTTCATAGGTCTGGTCCCAGTTGATGCCGCCGAAGCCTGTCTGCTCGTTGCCCAGGAACATGTTCTCCCCGATGGACAGGTAGGGCACCAGCGCCAGCTCCTGGTGGATGATGACGATGCCCAGGCGTTCGGAGTCCTTGATGTTCTGGAAGCGGCATTCCCGGCCTTCAAAAAAAATATCACCCTCATAGCTGCCGTAAGGGTAGATACCGCTCAGCACGTTCATCAGGGTGGACTTGCCCGCGCCGTTTTCCCCGACGATGGCGTGGATTTCGCCCTCCTGGACCGTCAGGTTCACGTTGTCCAGCGCCCTGACCCCCGGGAACAGTTTGGTGATGCCGCGCATCTGCAGCAGCGCGTCCGCCATCGGCCTTTCCCCCTTTGATAAAACAGACCCGGGAAAGGCGGCGCAAGCCGCCTTTCCGCGGGAATCACCGGGTCCGGCTTATTCGACCTTGAGCTGGTCTTCCGTGTAATAGCCGGAGTCGATGAGCAGCTCCTTGTAGTTGTTCACGTCCGCGAACACCGGGTCGCAGAGGAAGGAGGGGATGACGAACACACCGTTGTCGTAGGTGGTGGTGTCGTTGACCGGCACTTCCTCGCCCTTGAGGATGGCGTCAACCATGGTGACCACCTGCGCGGCCAGGGTGCGGGTGTCCTTGAACACGCTCATCGCCTGGTAGCCCTGGATGATGTTCTTGGTGTTGGCCACGTCGCAGTCCTGCCCGGTGATGACCGGGAAGTTCTCCAGCGTGTAGCCCGCGGCCTGAAGGCTGTTGGTGATGCCCAGGGCCAGGGAGTCGTTGGGGGAGAGCACCGCGTCCAGCTTGGTGCCGTCGGCGTAGTTGGTCAGCAGGTTGTCCATGCGGGCCTGCGCGTCTTTTGTCTGCCAGCCGAGGATGGCGATGGTCTCGAAGTCGACCTGGCCGGACTTGACCACGATCTTGCCCGCGTCATAGTAGGGCTTGAGCACGTCCCAGGCGCCGGCGTGGAAATAGCGGGCGTTGCTGTCGTCGGGCGAGCCGGCGAAAAGCTCGAAGTTGAAGGGGCCCGCGGCGTTGGCCAGGTCCAGCTTCTCCTCCAGGAACTTGCCCTGGATGGTGCCGACCTTGTAGTTGTCGAAGGTGGCGTAGTAGTCCACGTTGGGGGTGTCCGTCAGCATGCGGTCATAGGCGATGACCTTGATGTTGTTGTCCTTCGCCGTCTGAAGCACGGTGCCCAGGGAGGAACCGTCGATGGAGGCGATGACCAGCACCTCGGCGCCGCCCAGAATCATGTTCTCCACCTGGGAAACCTGGGTGGACACCGAGTCATTCGCGTACTGCAGGTCGACTTCGTAGCCGGCCGCTTCCAGCTGCGCCTTCATGTTGGCGCCGTCCTGGTTCCAGCGCTGCAGGGAGTTGGTGGGCATGGCCACGCCGACCTTGTTGGCCGCCAGGGCGGAGCCCGCGGAGAGCAACAGGATGGTGACCAAGAGCAGGGACAAGAGTTTCTTCATAAGGTGTACTCCTTTGTATTTTATAAGGCGCGAGCGCCTCATATTCCAGTGGTCAGCCTGAAACGGCCTGTCGCCGCTGCCCGGGTGCCAACCGTTTTTTGGCCGTCTTTTCTATGAGAATCGTAGATAGTGTCTACACGAGAATTGTGATATAATGGTGTCATCACTGAAAGGGGACTTAAGCGATGACCGCTGCTTATCACCGACACGATATGAGCGATTCCGTATGGACATTACTGGAGCCTAACCT
>JAAZAQ010000158.1 GCA_012514225.1 Clostridiales bacterium
ACGCGCTTGGCGCGCCTGCCGTCGAACTCGTAATAGAAAATCCGCTCCCAGGTGCCCAGGTCGAGCTGGCCATCGGTGATGGCCACGACCGACTCCCGGCCCATGACGCTGCGCTTGATGTGGGCGTCGGCGTTGTCCTCAAAGCCGTTGTGCCGGTACTGGGAGTGGGGCTTCTCCGGGGCGATTTTCTCCAGCCACGCCTCGAAATCCTGGTGCAGGCCCGACTCGTCGTCGTTGATGAAGACGGAGGCGGTGATGTGCATGGGGTTGACCAGGACCAGCCCTTCCAGAACGCCGCTGTCCAGGACGGCTTGCCGCACCTGCGGGGTGATGTTGACCAGGCCGCGGCGGGCGGGCAGGTTGAAGGTCAGTTCCTTGCGGTAGCTTTTCACGGGCGTCTCCTTTCGTCGTCCGGGCGGATGCGGAGGCGGTCAGGGAACCTCGACGCCCCGGCTTTCCAGCAGCTTCACCAGCGGCACCCCGAGCAGGAAGCAGACAGCCGCCTGCCCGGCGAGGACGGTGAGGAAGCTGATGTAGGGATGCAGGCCGTAGACGAAGTACAGCATCCCCCCGATGACCAGGGCATTGACGATTACCGGCGGCAGCGCCGCCAGCCAGGCGTTTTTCCGGAGCTTCCGGGTGAGCAGGGCGGCCAGGAGGGTGGCCAGGGAACCGAAGGCCACGTCCTGCCAGGGCTGGCCGGCCAGCAGGTTGGCCAGCAGGCAGCCGGCGAAGAGACCGGGCACGCTGGACGGGGACAGGACGGGCAGCAGGGTCAGCGCCTCGGCCACGCGGAACTGGATCTGGCCGAAGGAGACCGGCGCGAACAGCAAGGCCAGCGCGACGTAGAGCGCCGCGACCAGGCCGGCGGCGGCCAGGGAACGGACGGGGAGCGGCCGTTTCAACACGGCGTCGCCAACGACGTCCCGCAGCGGCCGCCCCGGGCGGTTTTCCCAAGGAGCCCGAATCCCGGGCTGTCAAGGCAAGCCTTCGAAAACAGGCTGTGGCCGTGGATTTCCCTGACGCGCGGGCCGGAAAAGCCCGATGGCCATCCCCCTTGAATCGGGGCGGAATGGACCTCTTTCCCCTTCACCCGGTGCTTCCTGTCCCCGGTGACGAACGGCGGGCCGCCCGGTGAAAGGCAAACGTCCCGCACCGGCGCACATTTCCCCTGGAGGCGTATTTCGATGAAGGTCAGCGCTCCCTGTATATCCAGGCGCCCGTGCGTCCGCCGCCGGGTTTCCCCCTTACCGGGCACCGTCTCCCCGTCCGCCTTCCGCACCGTGCCCGGGACCTGATACCAGGCGCAAGCGAAACCCAACGCACCGGCATGCCGGGACAGCCGGATACGCCGGCCGGCCCGAATCGTTCCAGGCGGGGGGATTCCCTGAAGCGGCATTGCAAAACTCCTGGGCGCGCAGTTGGTTTTTCAAAGCATTGGGCGGGTCCGGAGACAGCTCCGGCCGGAACGCAACGGCGTCCCCCGCGCCTTACTTCAGCCTCCAGATTTTCTCGTTATAGTCGGCGATGGTGCGGTCGGTGGAGAAGTAGCCGGACATGGCGGTGTTGGTGACCGCCTTCTTGAGCCACAGCTCCCGGTCGCGGTAG
>JAAZAQ010000159.1 GCA_012514225.1 Clostridiales bacterium
ATGAGCATGTTCATCCTCTTTTTCTTCCGCGCGCCGGTCGTGCAGGACATCGCGGCGAGCCTGGGCACGGACAGCCCGCTGCGCTTCGCCTTCCTGCTGGTGGGCGTGCAGGGCTTGATCGAGGCGGCCATCTGCGCGGTGCTGGGCAGCGCGATTGCCCGCGCGCTCATCAAGTATTCACGGGTCTAAGCAAAGGGAGGGCGATTGCCATGGTCCTCGCGATGGATATCGGCAACACCAACATCAAGACGGCGGTTTTCGAAGGCCGGGAGCTGGTCAAGTCCTGGCGGGTCGCCACCAACGCCCGCAACACCTCCGACGAGTACGGCATCCTGATGGGCGGCATGTTCCGCCAGGCCAGGCTGCAGACGGAGGACGTGCGGGGCATCATGATTTCCTCCGTCGTGCCCAGCATCAATTTCACCATCGAGCACATGTGCCGGGACTATTTCGACCAGGAGCCGCATTTTGTCGGGCCCGGGCTGAAGACCGGCATCAACATCCTCTATGAGAACCCCAAGGAGCTGGGCAGCGACCGCATCTGCAACGCCGTCGCGGCCTACGCGCAATACGGTTCCCCCTGCATCTTCATCGACTTCGGCACCGCCACCAGCTTCGGCGCCATCGGCAAGCGGGGCAGTTTCCTGGGCGGCTGCATCCTGGCCGGCGTACGCCTGGCGCGGGAGGCCGTGGTCACCGGAACCTCCAAACTGCCGCACTTCGAGGTGGTGATGCCGGAGAAGGTCATCGGCCGCACCACCATCGCCAACCTGCAGTCCGGCCTGCTGCACGGCTACGTGGGCCAGGTCAACTACCTGGTGGCGCGCTTCAAGGAAGAGATGGAGGCGCCCGACGCCCCGGTCGTGGCGACGGGCGGCTTCGCCAGCCAGATCGCGATGGAGTCCGACGCCATCCAGCACGTGGACAGCCTGCTGACCCTCAAGGGCATCCGGATGATCTTTGAGCGCAACTTCCAGTAAGCCTTTTCGCCTGAAAGACGCTGTGTTGCCCCCGTTCTTTGTTCTTTGCGGTACTCCGCCAAAATAAAGGACCCCCGCTGTCGGTTTTCGTCCAACTTTGGGGGTGCAGTTCAAACGGCGGTTTTTCTTTTCAGTGTCATACTAAACTCAATCGCAAACGCTTCGATGGGACGGCCTTTTTGCGTCTCCGCGTAGCCTTCACGCGGCGCAGGCTCCGGCTGCGCCGCGTTCTTCCGGCTTGGCGGGGCTATCAAAGATTCTCATCCCTCAATATATTTACTCATTTGTATAGTCTTGGTATCAGCGATAATACCGGGTCTTGTACTCCAGCTTCTGCCGGACCCTGGGCTTGCGCCGGCGGGTCATCAGCTTGTACAGCCACTGCGACAGCAGGATGACGGCGATGACGGGAAGCAGCACGATAATCAGGAACTCCAGGGAAAAGCGGGGGAAGGGGTTGGGGTCCGCGTCGGTATAGGCCTTGATTTCCTCGACGGACGGCGCAAGGGAGGCGCGCCGCTGAATCGACCGGTTGGCGATAAGCTCGTAGGTCACCGGCTCAGCGTCGACGCCCTCGGGGGTGTAGGTCATGACGCCCATGACCTCGCCCGCCTCCACCGGCGCTTCCAGCGTCCGGGTGTACTCGATTTGCGTGCGCGCGTTGTAGACCCGTTCCTGCTCGGCCGCGCGGTCCTTGGGCGCGACCAGGGAATCGTTCGCCGCCGGGTCGGTCTTCCGCAGGGACAGCTCCAGCCGCCCCAGGTCGGCGTCCTCGAGGCTGAAGGCGGAGATATTGATGGTTTTCGGGTTCGCGCGGTACAGCTCCGTCACGCTGGTGGAAACGAACTGGGAAAAACCGTACTCCATCAGCCGCCGGGTGTCCGTCCACCGCGCGGTCGAGCCGGACTTGAGCACCACCGAAACCAGGTCGATGCCCTCCTTGCTCGCCGAGCCCACGAAGCAGTACCCGGCCAGCGAGGTGCGCCCGGTCTTGACGCCGGTCGCATAGGGGTAATAGTTCCCGTTTTCCTCTCCCTGCTCCATCAGGAATCGGGCGTCGCTTCGCACCGTTCGCGCCTTGGAGAGGTTGGTTTCCGGCACCGTATAGGTGGTCATTCGCGCGATGGCGCGGAACTCCGGGTTCTGCATCGCTTCCCGGGTGATGATGGCCAGGTCCCTGGCTGTGGACAAATGATAGTCGTCGTGGTAGCCGTGGGCGTTGGTGAAATGCGTGCGCGTGCAGCCGTACCGCGCGGCCGCCTCGTTCATCAGGGCGACGAAAGCGGTCTCTGAGCCGGCCACGTGCTCCGCAATCGCGATGGCGCCGTCGTTGCCCGAGGCGACCATGGTCGCCTTGATGAGGTCCTCCATCCTGATCTGCTCGCCTGCCTGCAGGCCGATTCTGGAGGCGTCCTCCGGGATGGAGGCCGCGAAGGCGGACACGGTGACCACCTCGTCTGGCTGGGCGTAGGTCAGCCCCAAAAGCGCCGTCAGCACCTTGGTGGTGGAGGCGGGCGGCCTGATTTCGTCTGCGTTTTTCTCAAACAGCACCTCGCCCGTGCTCTGCTGGATGACAATCGCGCTTTCCGCGCGCAGGTTGCGCGTCTCCAGCATTTCCGGGCGGGCGGGGTCGTATTCGCTTGCCAGGGTCGCCTGGGGGAGGGAGAGAAGCAGCAGGACGGCGGCCAATAGGAACAACAACTCTTTTGTCGCGCGCCGCCTCATGCCCTGCCCCCTTTCGGAATGGTGGGCATATCCTATCACACCCCGGTTTGCCTGTACAGTTTGGGCCCCTCTTCGAACAGGCTGCGCCCCTGCGCGTCCACGGCGACGACCGCTGGGAAATCCTCGATGTCGAAGCGGTAAATCGCTTCCGGCCCCAGCTCGGGGTAGGCTACCAGCTCGACTTTCCGGATGGATTTCGAAATCAGCACGGCCGAGCCGCCCACCGCGCCAAAATACACGGCGGGATGGGCTTTCATCGCCTCGAGGGTCAAAGGCCCGATGCGGCCCTTGCCAATCATGCCCATCAGCCCGTGCTTCATGAGCGCCGGGGTATAGGGATCCATGCGGTAGCTGCTGGTGGGGCCCGCCGGGCCTGCCGCGGCGCCCGGCCGCGCTGGCGCCGGGCCGACGTAGTAGATGACCTGGCTGTCCAGCTCCACCGGCAGGGGCTTTCCTTCCTCCACCAGCGCAAGCAACCGCTTGTGCGCCGCGTCCCTTCCGGTGATGACCGAGCCGGAGAGCAGCACCTCGTCGCCCGCCCGCAGCGAGCGCAGGGTCGCAAGGTCCAGGGGGAGCGTCACTTTCTTCGCCATTTTTATTCCTCGCTCACAGGGTTCTTTCGGCATGGCGGGCGACGTGGCAGCAGATGTTGACCGCGACCGGCAGCCCCGCGATATGCGTAGGCGCGGACACGATATGCACCTTCAGCGCCGTGGTCAGGCCGCCGTAGCCGGCCGGGCCGATGCCCAGGCGGTTGATGCCCTCTTCCAGTTCCTTTTCCAGCTTCGCGTAGCGCGGGTCCTTGTGGCTCCGGGTCAGGGGCAGGCTAGTCGCCCGCTTGGCCATCAGGGCCGCCAGTTCGAAGCTGCCGCCCACGCCCACGCCCACCACCAGCGGCGGGCAGGGGTTGGGGCCCGCCAGCTCCACCGTTAACAGCACGAAGCGCTTCACGCCCTCCACGCCCTCCGCGGGGGTCAGCATGGCGAGCCGGCTCATGTTCTCCGAGCCGAAGCCCTTGGCGATGGCCATCAAATGCACCTTGTCCCCCGGCACGATGCGCGCGTGCTGCACGCAGGGGGTGTTGTCCCCGGTGTTTTTCCGGTCAAACAGCGGCTCCGCCACGATGGATTTGCGCAGGTAGCCTTCGGTGTAGGCCTTGCGCACCCCCGCGTTGACCGCTTCCTCCAGGCTGCCGCCCGTGAAGTGCACCTCCTGCCCGACGGTCAGGAACACGACGGAGATGCCGGTATCCTGGCAGACGCAGAGGCTTTCGGCCGCGCCGATTTCGTTGTTCTCGATAATCTGCCCCAGCACCTTCCGCCCCAGGGGGGAGGGCTCCGCCTCCCGGGCCGCATACAGCCGGTCCATCACGTCCGGGCCGATGCGGTAGTTGGCCTCCAGGAACAACTCGCTGACGGCTTTGCTCACTTCGGAAACGTCGATTTCACGCATCAATGTGCCCATCCTTCCGGCCGTCCATGAGGACGACCTGCTTTTCCCAGGCGGCCGCGGCCGGCAGGCCGCTGCCGATCGCCCACAGCTCCTCCGCGCGCAGGTCCTCCCTGACGCCCGGGAAGCCGCTCCTCGCGGGCCGGCTGACCAGCGGGAAACCGCCCTTGGCAATCGCGGCCAGCAGGGGTGCCGCCCGCCTCCGGAACCCCAGCAGCCGCGCGTAGGCCGGGGCTTCGGGAAAGTGCTCCGCCCCGACCAGCAGGTGGGACAGCGCCCGGCTGATGCGCGCGTAGGGATAGCGCCGGGTCTTGACCAGTTCAATAAGCGCCTTCCGGCTGTCCGCGCGCCTGGACAGGCGGCGGATGCGCTCCTCCAGGCCTTCCGAAACCTCCGGGGATTGGCGCAGGGCGGGGCGCGGGTCGTTGAGCAGCCGGGCCAGCAGCGCCCGGTCCAGGGCTCCGGGCCGGTGCAGCCGGCCTTCGTTTATCGCTTCCGCCACGACGCTCCGGCTGCCTTCCGGGCAGGCGTCCAGGGCGTCGTCTGCCTTGCCCTCCAAAATGAGCGCGCGCACCGCCCCGGCGGACGCCACGGGGCCCGGGGCCAGGCTGCGGTAGTCCGTCGTGCGCCCGACGGGCAGGGCTTCGATTCCGCCGTCCCTGCGCAGCAGCTCCCGCATGTAGCTGACGCCCAGGATGAAGTTGGGGGCGGCCATCAGCCCCGCCGGATATCCGGGAATCCGCCGCTCCACCGCAAGGCCCTGGGCCCTCGCGAACGGCAGGCCGCCGTCCAGCCCCTGGCGCAGGTCCTGCAGGAAGGCGGCGTCCGGGCGGTTGAGCAGCCCCGCGGTTTCCGCCAGCCAGGGCAGCCCCTCCGGCTCGCAGCCGAAACTCAGGTGGGTGACGACACCCAGCCGGGCCAGCACGCCCACGCCGCCCGCGGCGAAGCGGTTGGCCTGCGCGCAGGAAAAGCAAAACGGCATCCCCAGCGCCAGGTCGAACCCGCTTTCAAGCGCCATGCGCGCCCGGTCGAAGGTCTCAAACAACATCGGCTCGCCGCGCTGGGAAAACGCACCGCCCAGCACGCAGACCATGTAGTCCGCCCGGGAGGCCTCCCGCGCCTGCCGCAGGTGGTATCCGTGCCCCTTGTGGAAGGGGTCATACTCCGCGATGACGCCGCATACCCGCATTCGTTTCCCGCCTTTTCCTGCCTGGAGTATAGCATAGGGGAATGGGGATGGAAAGTTGACAAGCCCGCGGCTCCTTTTTATAATGCAGGGGATTAACAAAAGGAGGTGGCTTTTCATGGATGACGGCGCTAGATGCCGGGCTGGCGAAGGCGTACCGCGATCGCGGCGCATCCGTGATGCGCTGCCCGTATAGGCCAAAGCCCCCGCGTCCGTCGCGTCTTCCGGCACTTGCTTCCCCGCAGGGTGCTTTTTTGCGCGATAAACCGGAAAGAACGGAGGTGAAGTCCCATGAACTGGGAACAGATTGAGGAGCGGCTCAACCAGCTGATGGCCGAAAGCCGCCACGGCCAGCTGCGCGGCGCGCTGATGATGCTCAACCCCGTGGACATCGCGGGCTATATGAAGAACCTGGACCGGGAGAAGCTGCTGCTGCTCTTCCGGATTCTACCCAAGGACGTATCCGCGGACGTGTTCAGCTATATGGACTCCGACCAGCGCGAAATGCTGGTGGAGAGCATCGCGGACGCGGAAATCACCGCGCTGATCGACGAGATGTTTGTCGACGACGCCGTGGACTTCCTGGAAGAGCTGCCCGCCAACGCCGTCAAGCGCGTGCTGCACAACACCGACCCGCACACCCGCGCCATCATCAACCAGTTCCTCAAGTACCCGGAGAATTCCGCCGGCTCCCTGATGACCATCGAGTACTGCGAGGTCACCCCGGACATGAACGTGCGGGACGCCCTCAAGAGCATCAAGGAGACTGGGGTGGACAAGGAGACGGTGTACACCCTGTACATGCTCGACGCCCAGCGCCGCCTCATCGGCACCGTGCCGCTGCACAAGGCGCTGGTCGTGCCGGAGGACACCGCGCTGATGAAGCTGATGGACCCGGGCATCATCTCGGTGAACACCCTGGACGACCAGGAGGTCGTCGCCGACACCGTGCGCAAGTACCACCTGCTGTCCATCCCCGTGGTCGACGGCGAGGGCCGGCTGGTGGGCATCATCACCAGCGACGACGTCATGGACGTCATCGAGGAGGAGAACACTGAGGACTTTGAGAAGATGTCCGGCCTGGCGCCCGCGGAAGAGCCCTATTTCAAGTCGAAGCTGCTCACCCTGGCGGGCAACCGGCTGCCCTGGCTGATGATCCTGATGTTCACCTCCATCATCTCCGGCGCCATTATCTCGAAGTTCGAAACCGTGCTGGCGGTCAACATCCTCCTGTCGGCCTCCATCCCCATGCTGATGGACACCGGCGGCAACTGCGGCCAGCAGGCTTCCACGCTGATGATCCGCGGCATCGCGCTGGGCGAGGTGCGCTTTTCCGACTTCTTCAAGGTCCTGTGGACGGAGTTCCGCGTTGGCCTGCTGGTCGGCCTCGCGCTCTCGGGGGTCACCTTCCTGCGCCTGCTGCTGCTCAACCAGGCGTCCCTCGTGATGGCGGCGGTCATTTCCGTCAGCCTCTACGCCACGGTGGTCATCGCCAAGTCCATCGGCTGCGTCCTGCCGCTATTGGCGCAGCGCGTCAAGCTGGATCCGGCGCTCGCGGCCTCCCCGCTCATCACCACGCTGGTGGACGCGGCCAGCCTGTTTATCTTCTTCACCATCGCCTCCAGGTTTATTCTCTGACAGGTGCCGGGATAATAGGAAACCCGCCGATTCAATGGCGGGCTTTCTTCCGTCTGCCGTTATTTGTCTTATTGCCCTGCGCCCAGCCAGTCGTCCATCCCGTATAACCCGGGCGCTTTCCCCATCAGCCAGGCCGCCGCGCCCAGCGCGCCCGCGGCGAACACGCCGCGCCCCTGCGCCTGGTGGGTCAGGGTCAGGGTCTCGTTGCTGCCGTAAAAGCCCACCTCGTGCTCGCCCGCCACCGTGCCGCCGCGCACGGCGTGAACGCCGATTTCCTCGGGCGCGCGCTTCGCCTTGTTTCCCTCCCGCCCGAAGACCGGGCGGGACTGGGGCGCCCGGACGGCGTCCAGCAGCAGCAGGGCGGTGCCCGAGGGGCTGTCCTGCTTCTGGTTGTGGTGCTTCTCGACGATTTCGATGTCAAACCCCGGCAGCATCCGCGCGGCCTGGGCGGCCAGCAGCCGCAGCACGTACACGCCGCGGGACAGGTTGGCGGAGCGGAAAACCGGGATGGACGCCGCCGCCCGCGCGACGGCCGCCAGGTCCGTTTCCGCGTACCCCGTCGTGCCCAGCACGCAGGGCAGCCCGCGCGCCGTGGCGAACGCCAGCAGCCCCGGCAGCGTCTGGGGGGCTGAAAAGTCGATGAGGACGTCGGCCGCCGGCAGTTCCCCGGAGAAGGACGGGTAAACCGGGAACCCTGCCTCCCCGCCGGCGCCCGGGTCGATGCCGCAGACCGTCTCGAAACCCGCGGCCGCCGCTTCCTGGGCGATGAGCCGCCCCATCCGCCCCAGGCAGCCCGAAATCATCAGCCGTTTCATGCGATCAGCCCCAGTTTCTTCATTTCGCCTGCCAGCAGGGCGCGGTTCCGCTCGCCCATGGGGATGAGCGGCAGGCGCACCCTGTCCTCGCAGATGCCCAGCATGTTCAGCCCCGCCTTTACCGGGATGGGGTTCATCTCGGAGAACAGCGCGTGGATGAGGGGCATCAGCCCAAGCTGCAGCTCCGCCGCTTCCTTCGTCCGCCTGCTTAGCATCTCTTCCGTCATCCGCGCGGTCAGCTCCGGCGCCACGTTGGACACCACAGAGATGACGCCCAGGCCGCCCAGGGACATCAGGGGCACGGTCACCTCGTCGGTGCCGGAGTAAAAGGCAATCCGGCCCTCGCACAGGCGGATCATGTCCGCCGCGCGGGCCAAATCGCCGGAGGCTTCCTTTATGCCGATGACCATCGGGTGCCGGGAAATCTCCGCCAGCGTTTCCGGGGCGACGTTCAGCCCCGTGCGCGAGGGCACGTTGTAGACGATGAGGGGCAGGCTGCCGTCCTGGGCGATGGCCTTGTAGTGCGCGACGAGCCCCGGCTGGGTGGTTTTATTGTAGTAGGGCGTCACGCAAAGCTGCGCGTCCGCGCCCAGTTCCTTCGCGCGTTTCGCCAGGTGGATGACGTGCGCGGTATTGTTGCCCCCGGTGCCCGCGATGACGGGTACGCGCCCCCCGGCAGCCCGGATGACGGCGGAGACGACCGCCTCCCACTCGTCGTCCGTCAGCGTGCTGGCCTCGCCCGTCGTTCCGCAGGCGACCAGCGCGGACACGCCGGCGCCAAGCTGCCACCGGACGAGCTTCTCAAGCGCTTTCACGTCGACGCCGTCCTGGCTAAAAGGCGTCGCCAGGGCGGTACAGGTGCCTTTGAACAGTGGCGTCATCATTCCCTTCCTCCTTGGCTTACTTGCGCTCCAGGTATCCCTGGGCTTGCAGAAGCTCGGCGCTCAATACGCTGCCGCCCGCCGCGCCGCGCAGGGTGTTGTGCGACAGGCTGACAAACCGCCAGTCCAGCACCGGGTCCTCCCGCAGGCGGCCCAGAACGACGGCCATGCCGCCCCCGGCGTCCCGGTCCAGGGCGGGCTGGGGCCGGTCATCCTCCTCCCGGTAAACCAGGAAGGGGCGGGGCGCCGAAGGCAGCTTCATCCGCTGGGGCGCCGGCTCCCATTCCCGCCAGAGTCGCAGGATGTCCTCCCGCTTCGGCTTGTCCTCAAACCGGACGCTCACGGCGGCCAGGTGCCCGTCGTCCACCGGCACGCGCACGCACTGCGCGCTGATGAGCGGCTGCTCCGCGTCCCGGATTCCCGTGTCCCCCTCCCGGAAACCGCCCCAGATTTTCAGGGGCTCGCGCTCGCTTTTTTCTTCCTCGCCGGCGATGAAGGGAATCACGTTACGCTCCATCTCCGGCCAGTCGGCCATCGTTTTCCCCGCGCCGCTGACCGCCTGGTAGGTGCAGGCCACGACGGCGCTGGGGCGGTAGGGCAAAAGCGGCGTCAGCGCGGGCACGTAGGTCTGGATGGAGCAATTGGGTTTGACCGTGATGAATCCCCTGCGGGTACCCAGCCGTTTGCGCTGCGCCTCGATGACGCCGGCGTGGCCGGGGTTGATTTCCGGGATGAGCATCGGCACGTCCGGCAGCATCCGGCAGGCGGAGTTGCAGCTGATGACGGGCGTTTCAAGCCTGGCCAGCGCCTCCTCCAGCGCCCGGGTTTCCTTTTTTGGCAGGGACACGGCGCAGAACACGAAATCCACCGCGTCCGCGATGGTTTCCAGTTCCGCGGCGTCCAGCACCTTCAGCCGTCCCGCCGTCTCCGGCATCGGCGTGCCCAGCGCCCACCGGCCCTTGACCGCCTCGCGGTAGGGCTTGCCCGCGCTGTTCCTGCTGGCGGCCAGCAGGCGCAGGTCGAACCAGGGATGGGCGTCCAGCAGACTGACCAGCCGCTGCCCCACCATGCCCGTCGCCCCGACGATACCGACCCGGAGTTTACCCTTGGTCTCTTTCATTCCTGTCCCCTCAGTCAAAGAATACCGGCTTGCCGTCGGCGGCGCTGCGGTAAATCGCGTCCAGGATGCGCGTCACCTGAAGCGCCTGCTCCGGCAGCACGCACAGTTCTCCTTCCCCCCGCACGGCGGCGAGGAACACCCGCTGCTCCATAACCGCGGGCTTGGGGATGGGGTCGCTGAAACCCTCGGTGCCGCCTTTCAGGTCGGGTTTCTCGATGAACTGAAGGCCGTGGCGCACGCCGTTGATGCGCAGCCCTTCGTGGAAATCCGCGCCGCCCCTGGTACCCGACAGCGTGGTCGTCGCCTCCTCCACGTCCAGGGTGTTGAGCGCCCAGGACGCGCTCAAAATGATGGTCGCCCCGTTCTCCATCACCACGAAGCCGAAGGCGCTGTCCTCGGTGGTGAACTTGTCCGGGTCCCAGTCCCCCCAGGCGTTGGCCGTGTCCCGGTCGCGGTTGAGCTTGTGGTAGGTCGTGCCCGCGGCGTATTTCGGGTGGTAGTTGTCCATCATCCACAGCGTCAGGTCCAGCGCATGGGTGCCGATGTCGATAAGCGGGCCGCCGCCCTGCTCCTTCTCGTTGAGGAAGACGCCCCAGGTGGGCACGGCGCGGCGCCGGACCGCGTTGGCGCGGGCGAAATAGATCTCGCCCAGGGCCCCTTCCAGGATGGATTTTTTCAGGTACTGGCTGTCCTGCCGGTAGCGGTTCTGGTAGCCGACGTTGAGCAGCTTGCCGCTCTCCCGGGCGGCGGACAGCATCCGCAGCCCCTCCCTGTAGTTGATGGCCATGGGCTTTTCGCACATTACGTGCTTGCCCGCCTGCAGCGCGGCCACCGAGATGTCGCTGTGGCTCCGGTTGGGGGTGCACACGTAGACAGCGTCCAGCTCCATGTTCAGCAGTTCCCGGTAATCCGTGAATACCCGGGCGCCCGCCGCCCCGAAAGCCTTGGCGCTGACGGCGGCCTTTTCCGGCACGATGTCGCAGAAGGCGATCACCTCGTTCCCGCCGACCGCCTTGAGGGAGGGCAGGTATTTGCCGTCGGAAATCGCCCCGCAGCCGATGACGCCCAGTTTCAGTGTCTTCATCAGGAACGCCGCCTTCCGGAAATTTGTGCCCATTATACGGCATGCCCGCCCATTTGTCATGGAAGCCGCCCGGTGCCGCAGGAACGCCTGAAAGTGCGCGGTATGGTATCATGATGCACGGAAAAAGGCCTGGATGCCGTTGGATGGCTGAATACGGGAAAGGGCGCCTTGACGAACGTGAAAAGAATCCTGACCCTGATTTGCGCGGTGTTGCTGGCGCTGTCCCCGGGTATTGCGGGCGCCGGCGACGCCCCGGTGCTCTCCTTGGGCTCCCAGGGGGAGCAGGTGCGCAGCCTGCAGCAACGGCTCATCCTCTCCGGCTTCCTGGCCGGGCAGGCGGACGGGCACTATGGCAAGGCCACAAAAGACGCGGTCCTGCAGGCGCAGCAGGCGCTCATCGGGCAGGGACACAGCCTTCAGGCGGACGGGGTCTTCGGCCCGGTCACCCGGGCGTTGCTGTACGACGACGAAGCGATGCGCCCCTTCATCGATTTTTCTTTGGGCGCCAGGGGCCAGCGCGTCGTCAGCCTGCAAAACCGCCTGATTGACCTCAAGTTCCTGGAGGGGCCGGCCGACGGCGTCTTCGGGGAGAACACGCGGGATGCGCTGCGCGCCTTCCAGCGCCACCTGATGGCCTTCGGCGCCGAGGGTGTTACGGACAGCGGCGCCGCGGACGCGGCGGCGCGCCGGTTCCTGAATCCCTCCGCCGACCTGTCCGCCTTCAGCATTAGGGCGCCGGAGTTCTTCGACCCGGCCCGCCCCCTGGAATTGGGCAACGAGTTCTTGAACGCCCGCGCCGCCATCCTGGTCGACGGCAGCACCGGCGAAATCCTTTACGCCAAAAACCCGGACGAGCGGCTGTACCCGGCCAGCACCACCAAGGTGATGACCCTGCTGCTGGCGGTGGAGCGGGGCGGGCTGGACCGGAAGGTCACCGTGCCCCGGGAGGCGGCGGAGGTTCCCCGGGACTCCTCCCTGGTGCCTGTGTACCCCGGGGAGGAAATGCCGCTGCGCGACCTGCTGTACGGCCTGATGCTGCGCTCGGGCAACGACGCCGCCAACGCGGTCGCCGTGCTCTGCGACGGCTCGCTGGAGGGGTTTGTGGGGCGGATGAACCAAAGGGCGCG
>JAAZAQ010000160.1 GCA_012514225.1 Clostridiales bacterium
GCAGCAGGTTGAACAGCCCCATCCCCACGTTGACCAGCGCCAGCTGGAACAGGAAGCGCTGCACGTGCAGCAGCCAGGGGGTTTTCAGCGCGACGGCGATGACGCTGTCATACTCGGGAAGCAGCTGCAGCGTGAACCCCTGTTCCCGGAAGCCCAGGAAATACCGGTGCCCCAGCTGTTCGAGGGCGTCCTGCGTATACAGGGCGCGGCTGAGCAGCACGGCCGCCGCCGTCGCCAGCAAAAACAGCAGGAAATTGGTCGTCACCCCGGCCAGGGAGACCTTCAGGTCGTCCCACCGCCCGTTCCGGAAGCGGGCCGGGTTGACGGGGACGGGCTTCGCCCAGCCCACGCCCATCAAGAACATGCTCAGGGTGCCGATGAGGTCCAGGTGCCGCAGGGGGTTGAAACTCAGCCGGCCCCTGTCCCTGGCGGTCGTGTCCCCGGCCTTCAGCGCCGCGTAGCCGTGGGCCAGCTCATGCAACGTCAGCGCCAGCAGCACCGCGGGCGCCCGGTAGGCCATGAACCGCAGGAAGCCGACAGGGTCCTGCCGCAGCCAGTCGAACACGTCAGGCTGGCTCCACCGACGTCCCCCGCGCCTTGTTCGCCTGCGCCAGCAGCTTCTCCACCATCTGCCGGTCCGCGTGGTTCAGCGGCGAAAAGCTGCCCTCCAGCGCGGTTTCCAGCTTCTCCGCGGCCGCCTCCGGCCGCCCTTCCTCCAGGTCGTACGTCGCCAGGAAGTACAGCGTGTCGATCTGCCGGGGTTTCAGCGCGATGGCCTTTTCAAAGTAGGCCCTCGCCTGCTCCTTGTCGCCCAGCAGGCGGTAATGGGTCTGCCCCAGGTTGTCCAGGGTCACCGCATCCTCGTCGTCGTACTCCAGCCCTTCCAGGTTGTACGCCAGCGCCTTTTCCGCGTCCCCCGCCTCGATGTAGAGGAACCCCAGTGACTCGTAGGTAAGTGTGTTGGGCTGCTTCTTGTGGGCAGCCTCCAGGGTGCTGACCGCCTTTTCGAGGTTTCCGGTCTTCCAGCAGGCGATGGCGTAGTTCATCAGCAGCTGCTGGCGCCGGTCCGGCGTCAGGTCCGCCGCCTTCTGCGCCTTGACCATGATTTCACGGACGGTCTCGAACGCCCCCTCCCGCCCCGAGCGCATCAGGAGGACGGAATAGGGCAGCATATACCCGGCCTGCACAATTCCGTCGGCGTACAGCTCGTCATAGAGCTTGAGCGCCTCGTCCCGGCGGCCCTTCTGGTGCTTGAGCAGGGCGTTTCGGATTTTCATCCTGTCCTTAAACTTCATTGCGGGTGTTCCCAACCTTTCTCATCAGCCGCAGGCACCGGCGCTCCAAATCCCTGTATTCCCCTTCGTTTTGGCCGCCTGTTCCTTGGCGCTCCGAACAATATAGCATGCCCTGCCGCGCCATTTCAAGCGCGCGGTCGGGGTCGCGGAAGCGGTGTTCGTAAAGCTTCGCGAGGGCGATGTACACGCGCGCGCTCTGCGCCGGCCCCTGGCGCAGGCTTTCGTAGGCCTCCGCCGCCTCCCTGTCCCGGCGGCTCCTGCGGTACATTTCCGCCATCCGCAGCCTTGCGATGCCCTCGACCGCCTTGTCCGTGCAGGCGCGGTAGCAGACCTCCGCCCGCTCCCGCCGTCCCTGCCGCTCATACCCGATGCCCAGGCTCAGCAGGTCCTCCGGGTGGGTCGCCAACAAGGGCTCCCCGTGCAGCGCCGCCATCCGGAAAAACAGCCGCGCCAGGGAGAGGATATCCAGCCGGTTGTGCGCCAGGACGTCCTCCAAAAGCCCTTCGTCCCCCGTGTCCAGGTAGTCGAAGTATCGCTTCGGGATGTCGCTTCCCGGCAGGTCGCCCGCCCGGGGCTCGCCGAAAAGGGCCTCCTCCATGCGGGAAAGCCCGCAGCGCCCCAGGCGCAGTTTGTACACCCGCCGTGCCGCGTGCAGCAGGTCCACGTGCGCGTGCCCCGAGAAATCCTCGCGCAGGCGGTTCATCGCCATGCGCCCCTGCAAGAGCGGCAGGTCGAAGCTGGCGCCGTTGTAGGTGACCAGGCAGCGGCGGCGGCTCAGCAGGCCCTGGATTTCCTTCAGCATCCGTGTTTCCTGCGCGTAGTCCCGCATCAGCATTTGCGTGACGTGCAGCTGACCGTCCCTCACCTCGCCCAGGCCGACCAAAAAAGCCACCGTGCCCGCCCCGTGGGACAGCCCGGTGGTCTCCGTATCCAGAAACAGCAAATCCTCCGGCGCAAAGGAACCTTCCATTTTCCCCGCGCTCAGCAGCGACAGGGTCTGGCTTCCCAGGGCGCTTTCCCGGATGTCCGCGTGACGGTACGCCGTCTTGACCACCAGGCATTCCGGCGCCCCTTCCCTTGCGGGGCGCGCCGGCCGCGCGGGCTGCAGGCTTTGGAGCTTGTCATACAGGGAAGGCATGGCTCAGCCGCCCGTATCCGGGTACAGGCTGGTTTCCTCGTCCATGTCCACCCGCGGCCCGGCGGTGGGCCGGGGCGTCGGGTAGGCGTACCACAGCGCCTGCTCGTAGCTGGTGCCCTCCGGCAGGTAGGGGGCGGTCGCGGCGCGCAGGCGCTCCTCCCGCTCAGCGGCTTTCGCGCCGGCCAGGCTTCGCAGGGCTTCCGGCGTCTCCCCGGCGGCCATCGGTCCGATGAGGCCGGCCAGCAGCGGGTGGCTCCCGCCCGTCAACACGTATCCGGGCAGCAGGGCGGCGGCGGCCACGTAGGTTTCCATCGGGATGTCCAGCTGGAAAATGGCGGTCGCGTGCGCGATGCCCACGTAGCGGATATGCCAGGGCTCCGCGCTGTAGCCGGTCACCTCGCGCCAGCCTTCCTTGTAGCGCAGGATGAAGCCGAAGCGGTGTGCGTTCTGCGCCACCCACTTGCCTTCCTCGGTGCTGCCGAAGTTGGTGTTCAGGTTGAGTTCCGAGGGCGCCTGCACGTCCATCGCCAGCCCCAGCTGGTGCTCGCTGCTGCCCGGCGGCGCCACGCGCCGCTCCGCCTTCTCCCGGCTGCCGACCTCCTGCACCTTGCTGTTGTAGAGGATTTGCTGAATGCCGAAGCTGCGGTAGCCGGAGGCGGCGAAGAGCGTGTGCCCCGCCTCCTGGAAGGCCGCGCGGAACATGTCCTCCAGCGCCGTAGCCGCGGCTTTCCGCATCAGGATTCTGTCCTTCAGGCTGGCCTTCCGGGTGCCCACCTCGGGCGTCACCAGGTCATCCGGCTCATAGGTCTTGCTGATGCGGTGCGCGCGGTTGATCAAAAACAGGTCGCCCCCCAGCGCCAGGATGGCGGGCGGCTCCGCCGGGGGTGGCGAGGGCAGAGGCGCGGCGGTCTGCGCAGCCACCGAAAAGCACGGAAACACCAGGCAGGCGGCCAGCGCAGCCAGCGCGACACGTTTCACGGAAAGCCGGCTACGAGCCAATGGACACCTCCGTATCCCCCTCCCCGTCCTCCGGCGCGATTTCCACCACCGGCGGCGGCGCGTTGAGCGTCCGGACCAGCTCCGCAAAGTCCCCGCCCGCGGCCTCGTACGCCGCGATGGCCGCCCGGTACTCGGGGACGAACTCCTCCATCGACAGCCGGTTTTCCATGACGTACGCCGCGACGTCCCGGCCGACGTAGCGCAGGTGCCAGGGCTCGTAGATGATGCCGGTGACCTGCTGTTTCTCGGACAGGTAGCGGATGATGAAGCCAAAGCGGGCGCAGTTGGCCTCCATCCACCGGGCTTCCGCCGTATCCCCGAACGCGGGGGTCATGCCGTCTTTCAGGGACCATTCGCGGTTGAGCACGTCCACGCCCAGCCCGGTCTGGTGGTCGGAGGTGCCGGGCCTTGCGACGACGCCGTCGTCCCGGCCGTAGCGCTCCAGGCGGTTCTGGTACATGGTGTTCTGCGTTTGGTAGCTGCGGTAGGAGCTCTTCACAAACAGCTCGAAGCCGTCCTTCGCCGCCGCGTCGAACAGCGCGGCCAGCTCCGCCGCAGCCTCGCGCCGCAGTTCATGCGGCCCGGAGACCGAGGGCAATTGGAGGGGCACCAGGTTTTTGGGCGTGAAGTCCGCGTCCAGCGCCTCCTCCCGGTTGACCAGCGTCAGGTTGCCGTTGCGGTTTTCCAGCAGCGCCGCGGACAGCGGGTAGGTCCACTCCGCCGCCGGGGCGGCCAAAGCCGCCGCAGCCGCGGCCAGGAGCAGCGCGAGGGCGGCGGCCCCCGTCCATCGTCTACTTTTGCCCATCGTCAAGATACGCTCCAAAATGTTGTTCCATCAGGATGCCGACATAGGTCTCCAGCGGGATGTCCATCCGGGTCGCGGCCTCCGCGTGCTCCGCGCCCAGGTAGCGGATGTGCCAGGGCTCGTCCGCATAGCCGGTGATGTCGGTCCACCGGGCTTGGTAACGAACGACGAAACCGAACTTCGGCGCGTTTTCCGACAGCCACCGGCCTTCCTTGCTCCGGCCGAAGGCGCCGTTCAGGCCGCCCGTTCCCGAGCGGCTCACGTCCACCGCCAGGCCCAGCTGATGCTCGGAAGCGCCGGGCGGGGCGACCAGCAGCTGCGCCGCCTTCC
>JAAZAQ010000161.1 GCA_012514225.1 Clostridiales bacterium
AGCCCACCGATTACAATCGTGTCGTCCGGCTCTGCCGGACGCGCGGGGCGTTTTCGCGAACAGCGAAAACATTCCGCAGCAATCTTCCGAATCGAAAAAGGTCCGCAGACCTTTTTCGACAGTCTGACGGGGGAGCCTTCAATGAAGGCTCCCCCGTTGGTTTTGGCTGTTCAACTCTTGCCGGCGTCACTTATTCCTTGACGCCCAGCACTTCCTTCCAGTTCTCCCAGGTGGCAATCTGGCCGCCGGTGCCGATGAACTTGGCGCCGATGTCCTCGTTGTACTCGGCCTCGACCGCCTCGCCGTTGATGAGCTTGTGCAGCAGGCTGACGGACTGGTAGCCCATCTGGTAGAAGTCCTGCCCGATGGCGACGTCCAGCACGCCCAGCGCGAAGAAGGCGGGGGAGGTTTCGGTGAATATGTCGATGGTCACGATTTTACGGTTGGGGTCGGCCAGCTTCCACTTGTTGGTCTCCGGCATCGCGGAGGGGTCCACGGAATACGGCCAGCCGCCGGCCATGTACCAGGCGTCGATGTTGTCGGCGTTAGCGGCGGTGTAGTACTCGATGCCGTTGATGGCCTCGTCCACGTTGTCGTTGCAGGGCAGGGAGTAGACGACCTCGATGTTGGTGCCCGCGATGGCGTCGGCGAAGCCCTTCTTGCGGGCTTCGATGTCGTTGGCGCCGGGGATGCCTTCCAGCTGCGCCACGCGCACCTTCTCCAGCCCGGAGTCCTTGTACAGCTCAATCATGTACTCGCCGGCCAGATGGCCGACCTTGTAGTTCTCCGTGCCCACGTAGTACTCGCGCTTGGAGTTGGGGGAGTCCACGTCGTAGCAGACCACCTGGATGCCCGCGTCGATGGCCGCGTCGATCGCGTCCTTGAGCGCGTCGCCGGTGGTGCAGGAGATGGCGATGCCGTTCACGTCGCCGCGGTCGATGAGGCTGAGCATGATTTCATTCTGCAATTCGGCCTCCGCGCGCAGGGGGGACTGCCATTCGGTCTCGATGCCCAGGTCCTTCCCGGCGTCCTTGGTGCCCTGCTCGGCCGGCAGGAAGACCACGTTGCCCAGCTGCTGCCCGATGACGACGATTTTCTCCGCCGAGGCGGCGGAGGCCAGGCCCAGGCCCAGCGTCAGGATAAGCAGGATGGCGAACAGTTTCCTCATGAAAGATACCTCCAACCATATTTTCTGCCGGGGCGCGCCCCCGGTCATTTTCACCCGGGAACAGTATAGCATAGTTTGCGGGTTCGCGCCCTCAGCGCCGCGCCTTGCGCAACTGGTCGATGGTGACGGCGGAGATGATGACCACGCCCATCACCAGCGTCTGCCAGTAGCTTTCCACGCTCAGCAGCACCAGGGCGTTGCGCAGCACGCCCATGATGGCCGCGCCGATGAGGGTGCCCGTCACCGTGCCCACGCCGCCGCCCATGCTGGAGCCGCCGATGATGACCGAGGCGATGGCGTCCATCTCGAAGCCGTTCCCGGCGGTGGGCTGGGCCACGCCGACCTTGGAGGCGTTGATGACGCCGGCGAAGGCCGCGCACACGCCGGCGAGCACGAAGCAGAGGATTTTGAGCGCCTTGGTGTTCACCCCGGAGATGCGCGTCGCCTCCTCGTTGCCGCCCAGGGCGAAAATGCGCCGCCCGGTCTTGGTGCGGTTGCGGAACACCGCGAAGACGAGGGCGAAGAGCACCATGAAATAGATGGGCAGCGGGACGCCCATCAGCTCGCCCTGGCCAATCCACTTGAAGCTGTCCGCCATGCCGGACACGGGATAGCCCTGGGTGAGGATGTAGCACACGCCGCGCACGATCTGCATCATGCCCAGCGTCGCGATGTAGGAGGGCAGGCGCAGGTAGACCACCAGCAGGCCGTTGGCCAGGCCGCACAGCCCGCCCACCGCCATGCCCGCCGCCACGGCGGGCACCAGGGACCAGCCGGACTTCATCAGCATCGCGACGCTCACCCCGGCCAGCCCGTAGATGGAGCCGATGGAGATGTCGATGTTGCCGGTCAGGATGACCACGGACACGCCGATGCCGGCCACCGCGATGGCGGAGAAGTTGCGCGCGGTGGACAGGAGGTTGCTGGCCTTGAGGAAGGCGGGCGCCGCGATGGCGAGGGCCGTCGACATCAGCAGCAGAATCAGCAGGATGGTCAGCGTCGAAGCGGCCGAGCTGTTCCTGTACCAGAGGCTGAGGTTGGTCTTCTTGTCTTGCGGGTTCATTGCGCTCCCTTCCTACGAGACGGCCATCTGCATGATTTCTTCCTGGGTGACGCCGCGGCGGTCGAAGGAACCCTTCACGCGGCCCTCGTGCATGACCACGATGCGGTCGGACATCCCGATGACCTCCGGCAGTTCCGAGGACACCAGCACGATGGCGACGCCCTGGCGGGCCAGGTCGCTCATCAGCTTGTGGATTTCCTTCTTGGCCCCCACGTCGATGCCCCGGGTCGGCTCGTCCAGGATGAGGATGAGGGGCTCGTTGGCCATCCACTTGGCGATGACGACCTTTTGCTGGTTGCCGCCGGAGAGGTTCTTGACCCGCTGCTCCAGGGAAGGGGTCCGCACCCGAAGGAGGGACACGAACTTCTCCGCCAGGCGGCTTTCGCGCAGCCGGTCGATGAACCATCCGCGGCTGACCCGGTCCAGCGCCGCCAGGGACATGTTCTTCTTGACGGTCATGTCCAGGATGAGGGCCTGCTCCTTCCGGTCCTCGGGCACAAAGCCGATGCCGTACCGCAGCGCGTCGCCCGTTTTCCTGATGGCGGCCTTCTTCCCGCGCACGAGGATGGTGCCCGACTGGCGCGGGTCGATGCCGAACACCGCGCGCATCACCTCGCTGCGCCCGGCGCCCACCAGCCCGGCGAAGCCCAGGATTTCGCCGGAGCGGACGTAAAAGCTCACGTCGTGCAGGCGGTTCTTGGTGGACAGGCCCTGCACCTCCAGCGCGACCTCGCCCAGGGGCGCCACTTCCTTGACGTAGAGGTCGCCGATTTCGCGGCCCACCATCGCGCTGATGATGTCGGCCTCCGTGGTGTCCCGCGCGTGCATCGTGGCCGCCATCTGCCCGTCGCGCAGCACGGCGACGCGGTCGGCAATCTGGAAAATCTCCACCATCCGGTGGGTGATGAACACGATTGCCACGCCCCGCGCCTTCAGCCGCCGCACGATGTCGAACAGCGTCCGGGTCTCGGCGTTGGTCAGCGAGCTGGTCGGCTCGTCCATGATGATGAGCTTGGCGTTGAAGGACAGCGCCTTGGCCACCTCGACCATCTGCTTCTGGGCGGTGGACAGCTTGCCCGTCAGCGTCTGGGTGTCCAGCGGCAGCTTCACCTCGTCCAGCAGCGCCCTGGCCTCCCGGTGCTGGCGCTGCCGGTCGACCAGGCCGTTTTTGGCGATGGGCTCCCGGCCGATGAAGATGTTCTCGGCGATGCTGAGGTTGTTTAAGGTGTTGAGCTCCTGGTAGATGATGGAGATGCCCGCCTTCTGGGAGCTGAGGGGATCGGGCAGGGACACGGCCTTCCCTTCCAGGTAAATCTCCCCCTCGTCCATCCGGTGGACGCCGGAGAGGATTTTCATCAGCGTGGACTTGCCCGCGCCGTTCTCCCCCACCAGGGCCAGCACCTCGCCCGGGTAGACCTGCAAATCCACCCGGTCCAGCGCCTTTACGCCGGGGAAGGACTTGCTCACGCCCCGCATTTCCAGGAGGGGCCGGGTTTGTTCGCTCATGCGCGCCTCGTATTCCCTTCTGCCTCAGACGTCCAGTACGATGGGCCTGCGCCGCCAGGTGGTCAGCTGCTCGTTGCCGTCCCGGGTGATCAGCACGCAGTCCTCCAGGCGCACGCCGTAACGGTGGTCGGCAATCCAGACGTCCACGTTGAATACCATGTCCGGCTCGAACACCCGGTCTGAGCGGTTGTCCACCCACGGCTCCTCGCATTCCTGCAGCCCTGTCGAATGCGCGGGTCCGTAAAGCGTCTGCCCCTTCAGCCCGCGCTTGTCCAGGCTTTGCTGGAAGCGGTCGTAGACCAGGGCGAAGGGCACCCCCGGTTTCATCAGGGAGAGGGTCTCCTCCAGGCAGTCGTAGGCGGCGCTGAGCATGTCCATGTGCTTCTGGGGGATGCCGCCCAGCACGACCGCGCGGCACATGTTGCCGCAGTAGCCGGAATACTTGGCGCCCAGGGACAGCTGCACCATGTCGCCCTTTTGCACTTGCCGGTCGGTGGACTTGCACAGGCTCTGGTAGGTGCCCGGGCCCGAGGTCACCCAGACGGGATAACCCGTGCCCTCCGCGCCCAGGGTGAAGGCGGTGGACATCCACTTGGCCTGGATTTCCCACTCCCGCACGCCCGGCTTGATGAAGCCCACAGCGTCCTTCATCGCCTCCTCGGTGATGCGGCAGGCCTCCCGAAGCAGCTTGATTTCCCCCGGGCTCTTGTGCGCGCGCAGGTCCATGATGAGCCGCTCCGCGGGCAGGATTCTGGCGCCTTTCGCGCCCTGCTGCAGCTCCTCGTAAATCACTTGGGGGAGGGTGTTGACGTTGGCGACGCCGATGTTTTGCAGGGGGCCGCGGCCGCGCAGCTCGTCCAGGATTTGCGGGATGCTGAAGGCCTGGGAGGGCCGGTCCCATTCCGGCGCGCTGGTTTCCACATACTTGGGGTGGACGCGCACGTCGTCAATCTGGGCGAACTGCTTCGCGAAGTCGTAGCTTTCCGGCCCGCCGGTCAGCAGCATCGGGGGGCCTTCGGCGGGGACGAGCACGCCCGCGAAATCGAACACCGCCCAGAAGTTGGTCAGGTAGCGCACCGTCGCCGACTCGCACCCGCAGGCGTGGGTAATCAGCAGGTCCAGGCCTTGCTTCTTCATGGCCTCCTGGGTGTTCCGGATGCGAAGGTCGTACTCGTTCCGGGGGATTTGCAGGATGGGCTGCGGCATGACCGTCTCCTTTCGCCGGCGTGAATGGAAAGGGCAGGCGGGGTTTCCCCCGCCTGCCCGGAACGGTTACTGGTAGTACTTGATGAAGTCGGCGATGTTGCTCGCGTCGATGACGGCCAGCTCGATGTTCTGCTGCTTGGGCACTTCCTCGCCCTTGAAGTACTTCTGCACGCTCTCCAGCGTCAGCTTGACGATGTTGGCGGCGGACACGCCCACGCACATCTTGTAGTACTTGTGGCCGTCGTTGATCTTGCCGAAGGGCTCGCTGCCCCAGGCGCCCGCGGACACGACGATGGTGCCCTCGGCCCCGGCCAGCTCCAGCGCGCTCGCCGCGCCCTGGGCCGCGTTGTCCACCGCGCCCCAGATGACGTCGATGGGCTTGGCGATGTTGTTGGTGACGATGTTGGCGGCGGACTCGCGGGTCTCGCCGAAGTCCTGGTTGAAGACCCACTCGATGTTCTCTTCGCCCAGCAGCTCAGTCAGCGTCTTGACGAAGGCCTCGGAGCGCACCTGGGTGTGCACGGCGTTGAGCATCGCCAGCACGCCGACCTTGATTTTGCCGCCCAGGTTGTCCTTGGCGTACTTGGCGACCCACTCGGCGGTCAGCACGCCGGTCTGCGCGTGGTCCCACGCGACGTGGGTGACCAGCTTCTCGTAGGGGCTGCCGGAGTCGAAGGCGAACACGGGGATGCCCGCCGCGCCGGCCTGCTCCAGGGTGGGCACGATGCCTTCGGAGTTGACCGGGTCGATCAGGATGGCGTCGTACTTCTGGGTGATGAAGTCCTCAGTCTGCTTCTGCTGCGTCTCGGCGTTGAGGTTGCCGTCCTGGATGTTGATTTCGCCGAAGCCCATCGCGGGCCCCTGGCTCATGAACTCGTCATAGACGGCTTTGCACCATTCGTCGTACAGGGTGATGTGGGCCACGCCCAGGCGCTTGCCGGCCCAGGGCTCCTCGGCGAAGGCGGACGAGGCCAGGCCGGTGAGCAGGATGACGGCCAGGATGAGGGAGACCAGGTTCCTTTTTTTCATAGGTACCTCCTTTTATCTTCAGCCGCGTTCCGCGGCCGGGGAACGGTTCACACGCACAGGGACATAATGCGTTCCTGGGTCGCCTCCCCGCGCGCCAGCTCGCCCGCCAGCCTGCCCTCGTGGATGACCAGCACGCGGTCGGACATCCCGATGACCTCCGGCAGCTCCGAGGAAATCATCAGCACCGACTTGCCCTGGGCCACGAGGCTGACAATCAGGTTGTAGATTTCGCTCTTGGCGCCCACGTCGATGCCGCGGGTGGGCTCGTCGAGGATGATGATGTCGCTGTCCTCCAGCAGCCACTTGGCGATGACCACCTTTTGCTGGTTGCCGCCGGAAAGGTACTGCGTTTCCGTGTCCACCGACGGGGTGGAGATGTCCAGCTTGTCCACGTATTCCCGGCTGATTTCCCGCTCCTTCGCCGCGCTCATCACAAAGCCGCTGGCCGCGGCGTCCATGTTGACCATGCAGATGTTGCGGCTGACGGCGGCGATCTGCACCAGCCCCTGGCTTTTGCGGTCCTCCGGCACCAGGCTCAGGCCGCTTTTGATGGCCTTGCGGAAGGTGTCAATCCGGACCGGCTGCCCGCGCAGCAGCACCTCGCCCCTGTCCATGCGGTCGATGCCCAGCAGGGCGCGTGCCAGCTCCGTGCGCCCGGAGCCCACCAGCCCGGCGATGCCCAGCACCTCGCCCCGGCGCAATTGGAAGCTGATGTTCTCCAGCACGCCCTTGCGGGAGATGCCGCGGGCCTCCAGCACCACCTCGCCCGGCTGGGTGCCGGCGCGCGGGTATTCCTTGGTGACGGTGCGGCCCACCATCATGCTGACCAGCTCGTCCCGGGTGACGTCGCGGACGGGCTTGGTCGCGATGTGCGCGCCGTCTCGCAGCACGGTCACCGTGTCGCACAGGTCGAAGATTTCCTCCAGCCGGTGGGAAATGTAGATGACCGTGACGCCGCCGGCCTTGAGTTTGCGCACGGTGCCGAACATCAGCGCCTGCTCCTTCTCCGTCAGCGTGGCGGAGGGCTCGTCCATGATGAGCACCTTGCAGTTGCGGTTGACGGCCTTGCAGATTTCCACCATCTGCTTTTGCGCGACGGACAGCCGCTCCACCGGCGTGTCCACGTCCATGGGCACGCCCAGGTCGCGCAGCATCCGGTCCGCCTGCAGGCGCATGGCCTTCCAGTCCACCAGGCGGCCCTTGTACAGCAGGTTGCCCAGGAACATGTTCTCCGCCACCGACAGGCTTTCGGACATCTTGAATTCCTGGTGCACGACGCTGATGCCCTTTTGCTGGGACTCGGACGGCGTGCGGAACACGGTCCGGACCCCGTCGAGGAAGACCTCGCCCTCCTCGGGGTGGTAGATGCCCGCCAGCACCTTGATGAGGGTGGACTTGCCCGCCCCGTTCTCGCCCACCAGCGCGTGGATGTCGCCCCTGTTGACGGACACGGAAACCTGGTCCAGCGCCGTCACCCCGGGGAAGCGCTTGGTGATGTTCTTGAGCTCCAGGATGTAATCGGCCATGCTTTCCCCTTATCTGCGGCGGTTGCGCACCACATCCAGGGCGACCGCGCCAATCATCACGACCCCCTTGAGCACGTCCTGCACGAAGGGGTTGACGTTGAGCATGGTCATGCCGTTGAAGAAGAGCATCAGGAAAATCGCCCCGAAGAGCGCCTGGATGATTTTCCCGCGCCCGCCGGCCAGGCTGATGCCGCCCAGGATGCAGGAAATCATCGCGTCGAACTCGTAGAGGTTGCCGTTGGTCAGCGCCGCGGAATCCAGCCGCGTCACCAGCACCACGGCGGACACGCCGCACAGCAGTCCCGCGATGGTGTAGGTAATCGCGCGGTGCCCCTTGACGTTGATGCCGGCGAAGTAGGCCGCCTCCTTGTTGCCGCCGATGGCGTAGAGGGAGCGGCCGAACTTGGTGCGCTGCATGATGAAGGCGAAGAAGAGGAAGAGCGCCAGCATGATGAGGACGCTGATGGGCACGCCGTACTCGTTGCCCCCGATGAAGCCGCGGCCGATGAACTTGATTTCATCGGGCATCGCCGGGATGGGGGAGGCGTTGGTGATGATTTTGGCCGCGCCGCGCGCGATCATCTGGAAGCCCAGGGTGACGATGAAGCAGGGGATGCCCGCGTAGGCGATCAGCACGCCGTTGCTCAGCCCCACCAGCGCGCCCACGCCGATGGCGCACAGGATGGCAATCCAGGGGTTGAAGCCGGCGAACTTGATCAGGTAGGCCATTACCGCCGAGGTCACGCAGACGTTCTGCCCCAGGGAAAGGTCGAACTCGCCCGTGGTCACGATCATCGCCTGCCCGATGCACACGATGGCCAGGGACGCGGTCTGCATGAAGATGTTGCGGATGTTGCGGTAGGTGAGGAAGTAGTCCGACGCGATGGTGAAGATGATCATCAGCAGGAAGATGGCCACGACAATCGCGTAGTCCCGGGTGAACTTGGACAGGCGCCTCTTGAGGTCCCTGCGTACGGCGAGCTGGCTCATATGGGCTTGCGCTTCCTTTCAGTCCGGGGCGTCGCCGCCCCGCGGGATTCAGGGCAGCAGGCGCTTGGCGGTGAGGCGGAGGTAATTGAGGTTGGGCCGGAAGCCCTCCGCGTACTGCGCGCCGCACTGGTAGCCGCGCACGCGGGAGCAGGTGCGGACGAAATCCAGGAAGTCGATGCCGTCGTGGTCACGCATCCACTGGATTTGGGACTTGTGGCAGCTGAGCGCCTCCAGCTTCAGGTCGATTTCCTCGGAGATGTCCACGTATTCCGTGGGGATGAAGCCCACGCCCGCCACCGTGTCCATGTGGTAAATCGGCCCCACCGGCACCGAGGGCCCCGCCTCGTTGCCATGGAAATGGGGGATGCTGGCGGCGAAGGAGGCGCGGAAGGCGGAGTAGAAGGTCTGGATGTGGTCGTTCATGTAGTCCTGCTCGTAGTGGGTGATGAGCAGGTCCGGCTGGGTCTTGCGCATGACGCGGCTGAGGTCGTACACCAGTTGGTCGTTGTGCGCGGTCACGTGGATGTCGGGGATGTCGATGGCGTAGTGGTCCGCGCCGATGACACGGGCGGCGGCCTCCGCCTCGTTGAAGCGCATCACGCGCAGCTCCTCAGGCATGATTTCCACATGCCCCATGTTGCCGTTGGCGACGTGGCACACGGATACCTTGTGCCCCTGCTTGATGTACTTGGCCAGCGTGCCGAAGCAGCCGATTTCCAGGTCGTCCGGGTGGCAGCCGATGGCGAGGATATTCATCTTGTACGGTCCTTCTTTCCTG
>JAAZAQ010000162.1 GCA_012514225.1 Clostridiales bacterium
CGCCGGACGCGCGCTTCCACATGGCCAAGCGCGCGCTGGACCGCCGCTTCCCCCGCGAGCCCGGCAGGCTGCGCGCCATCGGCTTCCTGTACGCCACGCCGGGCGCCGAACTGGCCTATTGCGACTATGGGCGGAAGAACCCCGTCACCGGGCTGTATGAGGTCAGGACTTTGAGGATGGAGGAGCTGGGGATGTGAAAGGGCGGGGGCTTCGTCCCTTGACCCCTGACTGTCGAAAAAGGTCTGCGGACCTTTTTCGATTTGGAGGATTGCTGCGGAATGTTTTCGCTGTTCGCGAAAACGCCCCGCGCGTCCGGCAGAGCCGGACGACACGATGATAATCGGTGGGCTGCCGCCCCCCGAAGCCCCCTGCATCATCGTCTGTAGAAAGGTTTTTTGGCAGCCTGAGGGCAAGGGATTTTGTCCCTTGACCCATTTTTTTATAAAAAATGACAACGTCCTGAGTTCCAATACAAGTGCGAAACACAACAGTTGCAAATAAATGATTGATGATTGGGTCAAGGGATGAAATCCCTTGTCAGGGGTCCGGGGGAGGAATTCCCCCGGCCGCCTCCTCCCCTTACACAATCTCCTTCTCGCACGCGTACAGCTCCGCCTGCGTGCTCGCCTGGGCAAAGGCGCAGATGGACTCGTACATGCTGTCGGCCTGTGCGGCGTTGAAGGCCAGGGCGGCGGCGCTGATTTCGATGAGGGTGCGGACGTCCTGCAAGCCGCTTTCCACGGCGGAGACGTTGAACTTGCTTTTCACAGCGGACAGCAGCCGCCGGGTTTCCGAGCGCTTGTCCTTGAGGCTTTGGCACCAGGGCGCGCGCAGGCGCAGGGTGATCAGGAGGACGAGCATCCCCGGGCCTCAGCCGGGGAAGCGCTGCGCCAGGACGCCTTCGAAGGCCGCGCGGGCTTCCGCCAGGCGCTCGAAGGGGACGTACACCTTGTAGGTTTCGAAGATGTCGCCCGCCGCCATGGTGAAGCCCAGCCCCAGGGTGGGCATCGCGGTGAAGGGTATTTCCGCGGCCTGGAAGGCGATTTGCATCGCGTTGCGCAGTAACGCGGGCAACTCGCCCAGCAGCACCGGGTCGTCCGCCAGGGGCCTTGTCCCGGCCTTTCCGCAGGTTGGGCAGGACGCTTCGGAGAAGACGGCGCGGCACTTCGCGCAATAGCGCGCGTCCGGGGATGATTCGCCTGGCAGGCCCACCGGCGGCGACGCGTCCTCCAGCACGGCGAGGAAATCCAGGATTCGCTGCCCCTCCGCGTCCGGTTGGGTGAAGCGGGGGTGCTGGTAGCGCTCCATCAGCAGCGTTTCCCCGCCCGGGCCCTGCGCCGGCAGCAGGCCGGCCTGCGCCATCCGGGACAGGCATTCCTCCGCGTGGTGGTAGATGTCCGGCTCCCGCCCCTTCAGCCAGCATACGCCCAGGCGCGCGGCGCCGAGGTCCAGGAAACCGAAGCCCTCGGGCGGCTCCGTTTCAGGGGGAAGGCACAGGCCAATCCAGTACTCCAAGAGTTCTCCGCCCTTGACGCGCATCAGGCCCAGCAGGCTGCCCGCCCCGGGAAAGGCAGCGCGCCAGGCGTCGTCCATGAGGGGCAGGAGGGTGTCCGTGCGCCCTGCCCCGAACCATTCCTCCCATTGCGCGGCGTAGCCGCCTTCCCGCGCGGGATGGCACAGGCCGACAAAGCGGCAGGCCGGCATCGCCTCCTCGTAGACCCTGATGATTTCAGCCATGGGCTCCCCCCATTCCCCGCCTCGCCAGTCAGCGGGGCGGAAACGAAAGCCGGGGCGGCGACGCGCGGCCCGGCTTCCTGTCACTTCCCGGCGGTGATGGCGTCGATACGCCGCAATTCCTCGTCCGCAAACGGCGCGCCGTCCTGCGCGCGGACGCAGTCCTCAATCTGGGAAAGGCGGCTGGCGCCGATTAATACGGAGGCGGTGACGGGGCTCTTGTGCAGCCAGGAAAGCGCCATCTGCGCGAGGGACTGGCCACGGGCCCGGGCAATTTCATTGAGGGCGCGGACCTTGCCGACGAGCTCGGGCGTAATCTGATTCGTGTCGAGGAACACGCTGGCGCCCGCGGCGCGGGAATCCTCCGGGATACCCTTCAGGTAGCGGTCCGTCAGCAGGCCCTGCTCCAGGGGGGAGTAGGGAATCGCGCCGACGCCCTTCTCCGCCAGCACCCGGTACAGGCCGTTTTCGGGGTTGCGGTCGAACATGTTGTAGCGCGGCTGGTGAATCAGGCAGCGCACCCCCATGCCTTTCAGGATGTCGATGGCCTGGGCGGCGCGCTCCGCCCCGTAGTTGGAAATGCCCACGTACAACGCCTTGCCCGCGCGCACCGCCTGCGCCAGGGCGCCCATGGTCTCCTCCAGCGGCGTGTCCGGGTCCGGGCGGTGGGCGTAGAAGATGTCCACATAGTCCAGCCCCATGCGCTTCAGGCTCTGGTCCAGGCTGGCCAGCATCTGCTTGCGGCTGCCCCACTCCCCGTAGGGGCCCTCCCACATCAGGAAGCCCGATTTTGTGGAGATGATGAGCTCGTCCCGGTAGGGGGCGAGGTCCTCCTTCATGATGCGGCCGAAGGTGGTTTCCGCCGTCCCGGGCAGGGGGCCGTAGTTGTTGGCCAGGTCGAAGTGCGTGACGCCCAGGTCGAACGCGCCCAGCGCCATCTTCCGGCTGTTCTCGTGGGGGAACATGCTGCCGAAATTGTGCCAGAGGCCCAGGGACACGTAGGGCAGCTTCAGCCCGCTGTCCCCCACGCGCTTATATTGCATGGTCTGGTACCGTTTTTCACCGGCCTTATACATTTTGCCTCCGGGGCGCTTGATTTTTTGCGCGGTCGGGCGCCTTTCCGGTTGATTATACCCCCCGCCGCGGTATACTTCAACCAAAGGCGCAAGGCGCCGCAACGCAAAGGAGACGCGCATGAAGTTTGTATCCTGGAATGTCAACGGCTTCCGCGCCGTGCTGCAAAAGGGCTTCGACGAAGCCTTCATCGCGCTGGACGCGGACATTTTCTGCCTGCAGGAGACCAAGATGCAGCCCGGTCAGGCCAGCTACGACCCGCCGGGCTATGAGGATTTCTGGCACTCGGCGCAGAAGAAGGGCTATTCCGGCACGGCGGCGTTTACCCGGAAGGAGCCGCTTTCCGTCGTCTACGGCATCGGGGAAGCGCACGCGGACGAGGGCCGGGTGATGACCCTGGAATACCCGGGGTTTTACCTGGTGAACGCCTACGTGCCCAACGCCCAGCCGGAACTGGTGCGGCTGCCCTACCGGATGGCCTTCGAGGACGCGATACGGGAGCACCTAAAGGCGCTGGACCGGAAGAAGCCAGTCGTGTACTGCGGCGACCTGAACGTCGCCCACCAGGAAATCGACCTAAAATACCCCCGCGCCAACCGCGGGCAGCCGGGCTTTTCCGACGAGGAGCGGGAGAAGATGACCCTCTTGCTGGGCTCCGGCTTCACCGACAGCTTCCGCCACCTGTACCCGGACAAAAAGGAGGCCTACACCTGGTGGAGCTACCGCAGCAACGCGCGGGCGAGCAACGCCGGCTGGCGGATTGACTACTTCGTGGTCTCCGACCGTATCAAGGGCAGCATCCGGGCGGCGGGCATCGAAAACCAGGTTTTCGGCTCCGACCACTGCCCGGTATCGCTGGACATTGACCTGTAAGTTCGACCGCGCGGCGGTGTCCGGCATGGAATTGGACACAGGCCGTCTTCTCGTGCGGAGGTTTTCCGCACAGGACGCCGAGGGCCTGTTCGCGCTGATGAGCGACCCGGAAACCTGCGCGGACGACGGCGGGTATCCGCCCATCCAGGAGATGGACGGGGCGTTTTGGGCGTTGGTGGAGCGCTTCTCCGCAGACCCGGACCGCTTCGCCATCGTCGTCAAGGAGACCGGGATGACCGCGGGCGTCGTCCACCTGATGGACCCGGAA
>JAAZAQ010000163.1 GCA_012514225.1 Clostridiales bacterium
AGCACGCGATCGAGAAGACCCTGCAGGGCCGGACCAGCTTCATCATCGCCCACCGCCTGTCCACCATCCGCAAGGCCGACCGCATCCTGCTCATCGAGGACGGGAACGTCACGGAGGAAGGCCGGCACGAGGAGCTGCTGGCCCGGCGCGGCGCCTACTACCGGCTCTACACCAACCAGTTCCGGGAGGACCGGGCCACCCAGGAACTGGGCAAGCCCGTCGCCCAGCCCCAGTAAACCCGGCCGCGCCGAGGGCGCGAAAGGAAAAGAATGAAGAAAATCCTGCGTCGTTTCACGCTCTTTACGCTCTGCCTGATGGCGCTGGCCGCCTCCCCGCTTTCCGCCCCGGCGGAGCCGGCGGCCGCGCAGGCCTGGCGGCACCCCCACCAGGCGCTGCCGATGTACGCCAGCGCCGACGACGACAAAAAGCCCCTGCGGGTGCTGGGCGCCGGGGAGGCCTTCCTGCTGCTCGGGCAAAAGGACGGCTGGGCGGAGATTCAGGCCTTCAACGAGGCGGGCGAGCCCGTAAAAGGCTACGTGCGGGCGAAAGGCCTGCAGCCCCTCCCGCCGGAGGAAGGCATGGGCCGGGGCATGCTGGTGTCCGAGGACGGGTCGGCGCGCGTCCCCCTGCGCAGGTCGGCCGGCCCCCGCGGCACGGTGCTGGGCAAGTATTCCCCCGGCGTCTGGGTACAGGTCCTGTCGCCCGCCGAAAAGGGGTGGGTCCGGGTGCGCGTTGCGGGGCAGTCCGGCTACGTCCGCGAGGAGCACCTCCGGCTGGAAGCGGGCCTCCCCCAGCCCGTCGCGCTGCCGGAAGTCACCGTGCAGAACACCCAGGCGACCGGGCTGAACCTGCGCGAGGCGCCTTCCTTCAAGTCCGCCACGCTGGCCATTGTGCGCAACGGCAAGCCGGTGCGCGTGCTGGCGGTGCTCGAAGAGTTCGTCCACGTCTTGACGGAGGACGGCCGCACCGGGTTCATGATGGCCTGGGGCGTCGCCCCGCAGCCGCTGTACGCCGACAGCGTGCCTTCCCCGGACATCCCGCGGCCCGACGGCCAGGTGCTGACCATCCAGAACCAGGGCGGGCAGGGCGCCCACCTGCGCGCGCGCGCCTCCACCGGCTCCGATTCCCTGGGGCTGTACCCCAACGGCACCCAGGTGGTGCTGGTAAATTGGGGGGAGTACTGGCTGAAGGTCTGGGTGGAAGGCCGGGAGGGCTACATGATGAAGCGCTTCTTCGACGTGGCCCAGACCCCCTTCGCCACGGAGGAGCCCGGCTACCAATGGACGCCGGAGGACTTCAACGCCCCGCTGCCCACCTTCGGGCCCCCGGCGGACACGCCGGGCGGGGAGGCCGGGCTGCCCGAGGGCGCCTGAGCGCTTGCGGGCCCCGCAGCCCGCGTGGTATACTGCGCCTGACGCGTGGAACGGGAAACTTGCCCTTTGGCGCATGAAGAGAGCCGCCGGACGGTGAAAGGCGGCTGCGCGGGGGGCTTTCCGCCCGGGAGCGTGCCGCGAGGAGCGGCGGGGTTCGCCCCTTACAGCGGCAAGAGCGGCCGCGCAGGCGGCAATTTGGGTGGCAACGCGGGCCCTTCCGTCCCATTGGAGCGGAAGGGCTTTTTGAATCAGAAAGGAGCCGTGCCATGATCGACATCGCGCTGGTCCGGAACGAGCCGGACAAGGTCAGGGAGAACATCCGGAGGAAGTTCCAGGAGCACCGCCTGCCCCTGGTGGACGAGGCGCTGGAACTGGACCGGAAGAACCGCGAGGCCATCCACCAGGCCGGCGCGCTGCGCGCGCAGCGCAACGCCCTCTCCAAGCAGATCGGCGGCCTGCTGGCCCAGGGGAAGAAGGAGGAGGCCGAGGCCAAAAAGGCCGAGGTCGCCGACATCGCCCGGGAACTTCTGGACCTGGAACAAAAGGAGGCGGCGTACGCGGAGGACATCCGCCAAGTGATGCTGCAGATTCCCCAGATGGTGGACGAATCCGTCCCGCTGGGGCGCAGCGACGCGGACAACGTGGAGATGGAGCGCTTCGGCGACCCGGCGGTGCCGCCCTTCGAGGTGCCCTACCACGTGGACATCATGGAACGGCTGGGCGGCATCGACCTGGACAGCGCGCGCAAGACCAGCGGCAGCGGGTTTTATTACCTGAAGGGCGACGTCGCGCGGCTTCACTCCGCCGTGCTCTCATACGCGCGGGACTTCATGATCGACCGGGGGTTCACCTACTATATCCCGCCCTTCATGATCCGAAGCGAGGTCGTCACCGGGGTGATGAGCTTCGCCGAGATGGAAAACATGATGTACAAGATCGAGGGGGAGGACCTCTACCTCATCGGCACCAGCGAGCATTCCATGATCGGCAAGTTCATTGACACCATCCTGACCGGGGAGGAACTGCCCCAGGCGCTGACCAGCTATTCCCCCTGCTTCCGCAAGGAGGTCGGCGCCCACGGCATCGAGGAGCGCGGCGTGTACCGCATCCACCAGTTTGAAAAGCAGGAGATGGTGGTGGTGTGCCGTCCGGAAGACAGCATGGAATGGTACCGGAAGATGTGGCAGAACACCGTGGACTTCTTCCGGACGCTGGACATCCCCGTGCGCACCCTGGCCTGCTGCACCGGCGACCTGGCGGACCTGAAGGTCATCAGCTGCGACGTGGAGGCCTGGTCTCCCCGGCAGCAGAAATACTTCGAAGTGGGCAGCTGCTCCAACCTCGGCGACGCCCAGGCGCGGCGGCTGCAAATCCGCGCCAAGGACGCGGACGGCAGGCGCTTCTTCCCCCACACCCTCAACAACACCGTCGTCGCCCCGCCGCGGATGCTCATCGCCTTCCTGGAAAACAACCTCGACGCGGACGGAACCGTGCGGGTGCCCGAAGCGCTGCGCCCCTATATGGGCGGCAAGGCCCGCATTGGCTGACAAGGGCGCGGGCCGGGCGGCGGCGCCGCCCTTTGAAGGCTTTTACCAGCGGCCCCAGCTGAAGCGCTGGCTGGACGCCCTGCCGCGGCGCTTCAGCTGCCGCGCCTTTTCCGCGCCGGCGGATTTATCGCAGTATTCCGCGCTGGAATACGCCGCCGGGCGCGCCGCGCTGCCGGGGGTGCGCCTGGCGCTCTCGCCCCGGGGCGCCCGGGAGCTGGTCGTTTCCGTGCCGCTGTTCCCCCGTTTCGAGGGCCTGCAGGCCTTCGCCGCCATCCTTGTGAAACCGGGGCTGAAATGGGGCCGGCTGTGCGCCGGCATGTCCGGGGAGGCGCTGGCGCTGGAGATGGCGGCCATGGGGCTGTCCGGCTGCTTCATGACGGGCAACTACCGGCGGGACCTCGCGCGCGGCCTGGTGAAGGAGGGCGAGGAAATCGCCGCCGTCATCCCCTTCGGCGTGCCGAAGGACCCGGAGGGCGCGCGCGGGCGGAAGCGCAAGCCGCTGGCCGCTTTCTGCGCGGACGACCCCGCAAAATGGCCCCACTGGGCGTACAAGGCGGCGGAGGCGATGCGCTCCGCCCCCTCGGCGATGAACCGGCAGCCCTGGCGCCTGGGCTTTTCCGGCAGCACGCTGAGCTTTTCAGGAAACAAGCCCGACAGCGTGGACAGCGGCATCGCCCTGCTGCACCTGGAATGCGCCGCGGGCAGCCTGCCGCGCGCCTGGAGCCTGGCGCGGGACGGGAAGACCTTACTGCTGAGAACAGAGGAGACGGATGAGCCTGTTTGATTTTTCCCCGCCCAAAAGCCGGCCCCTGGCCGACCGGATGCGCCCGCGCAACCTGTCGGAATTCCTGGGGCAGGAGCACCTGGTGGGCAAAGGCCGCCTGCTGCGCCGCGCCATCGAGGCGGACCAGCTGACCAGCAGCATCTTTTACGGCCCGCCCGGCTCCGGCAAGACTACCCTGGCCTTTGTGGTCTCGCAGACCACAAAGGGGCACTTCGAGCGGCTCAACGCCGTCACCTCCGGCGTGGCCGAGGTGCGCGAGGTCATCAAGAGCGCCTCGGAGCGGCGAAAGATGTTCGGCCAGCACACCTATCTGCTGCTGGACGAGTGCCACCGCTGGAGCAAGGCGCAGTCGGACTCCATCCTGCCGGCCATCGAGGAGGGCACCATCCGCTTCATCGGCTCCACGACCGAGAACCCGATGGTCGCCATGACCCCGGCCATCGTGAGCCGCTGCCGGGTATTCCAGTTCTTCCGGCTGTCCGACCGGGACGTGCGCGCGGCGCTGGAGCAGGCGGTCAGCGACCCGGAGCGCGGGCTGGGCGCGTTGCGCGTCTCAGTGTCCGATGAGGCGCTCGCCCACTGGGTGCGGGTCGCCTCCGGCGACGTGCGCACCGCCCTCAACGCCCTGGAGCTGGCCGCCCTGACCACGCCCACGGAGAAGGGCGGTATCCTGATTAATCTGCAGATTGCCGAGGACAGCATCCAGAAACCCGTCATGCGGGTGGACGAGACGCTGTATTACGATATGCTGTCCGCCTTCTGCAAGAGCCTGCGCGGCTCGGACCCTGACGCGGCGCTGCTGTGGGCCTCCCGGTTGCTGTACGCCGGATGCGACCCGCGGCTCATCGTCAGGCGGCTTATCGCACACGCCAGCGAGGACGTGGGGCTGGCCGACCCCCAGGCCATGGTCCAGGCCGTCGCCGCGGCGCAGGCGCTGGAGTTCGTGGGGCTGCCGGAGGCGCGGCTGAGCATCTCCCAGGCCATCGTGTACCTGTGCATGGCGCCCAAGTCCAACAGCGTCTACCTGGCGATGGCCAGGGCCCAGCAGGACGCCGAGATGGGCCAGCTGGGCGAGGTGCCCCTGTCCCTCCGGGACACCCACTACCAGGGCGCGGCCCGCCTGGGCAACGGCAAGGGCTACCTCTACCCGCACGACTTCCCCGGGCACTGGGTCCGGCAGAACTATATGCCTGACGGCTTCGAGGACGCCGTCTATTACCGGCCCGGCGCGCTGGGGTTTGAGGGAACCCTGCGGCGCAGGAAGGACGAAGATGGAAAGGAATGAGCAGGTGCTGCGCTTTCTTCAGGAGCAGGGCATCGCGTACCGGCTTTTCGAGCATGAGCCCAAGTGGACGATTGACGACTGCCTGTCGACCCCCGGGCTGGACGCCGGCCGCACGACCGTGCCGCGCAACGCCTTCCTGTGCAACCGCCAGCAGACGGCGTTCTTCCTGATGCTGCTCTCGCCCCTTCAGCCTTTCCGCACCGCCGTGGTCAGCAAACTGCTGGGCGTGTCCCGGCTCAGCTTCGCGCCGGAGGAGGCGCTATCCCGCCTGCTGGGTGTGAGCGCCGGCGCGGTCAGCCCCCTGGGGCTGCTGTTCGACGGGGAAAAACAGGTGCGCCTGGCGATGGACGGCACGCTGCTGGCCCATGAGTCGCTGTGGTTCCATCCCTGCGTGAACACGCAGTCGGTGGAAATAGCCACGAAGGACTTTATCGGGCGCTTCCTGCCCGCGCTGGGCCGCGAATGCGCCTTCCTCGACCTCACGAAAGAAGGGGAAACCTGATGGCCTACCACTTTTTCGCCTACCTGTCCAGGATGAAGCTCATCAGGCGCTGGGGCCTGATGCGCAACCTCATCCCCGAAAACGACATGGAGCACGCCATGCAGGCCGCGATGATCGCCCACGCCCTCGCCGTATTGGGCAACGCGCGCCACGGGAAGGACTACAACGCCGAGCACGTGATGGCGCTGGCGCTGTTCCACGACATCTCCGAGGTCATCACCGGGGACCTGCCCACGCCCGTCAAGCACAACAACCCGCAAATCAAAGCGGAGTACCACAAAATCGAGCGCATCGCCATCCAGCGGCTCAAGCAGATGCTGCCGGAGGACCTGCAGGATACCTACGAGCCGCTCATCGCCCCGCGGCAGGACACCGCGGAATGGCGCCTGGTCAAGGCGGCCGACCGCATCTGCGGCTATATCAAGTGCCTGGAGGAAACCAAGGCCGGCAACAACGAGTTCCTGG
>JAAZAQ010000164.1 GCA_012514225.1 Clostridiales bacterium
CGTCGGCCTCCGCCGCCCCGACTTCAGTATACCCCTTAAGGGCCTCGGCGGCTTCCCCGTCCAGGTACTCGTCCACCTGCCGCTCGGCGCGGCCGGTATAGTCCCTGGGGTCGAGCAGCTTTTCCAAGTCCTCCGACCCCAGCCCGAAGGCCGGGTCTGCCGCCACGCGCGCGAGCAGGTCGTTGGACAGCCCCTCGCTTTTGACCCGGTCGCCCGCAGCCATCGCGTGCGCGCGCAGCCGCCCGTGCAGCATCTGCCGGTCGCCGCCCGCGAGGACGCCCTGCATCAGGATGTTCTCCGTCGCCAGGAAGGGCAGCTCCTCCCGCAGGTGCTTTTCCATCATTTTCGGGTAGACCACCAGGCCGCCCGCCACGCCGTCGTACAGCCGCAGCAGCCCGTCCGCCGCCAGGAAGCCCTGGGCCAGCGCCAGCCGGCGGTTCGCGCTGTCGTCCAGGGTGCGCTCCAGCCACTGCGCGGCCGCGGTGTCCTCCGCGTTGCCGGTGTTGTTGAGGATGAAGCGGGCCAGTCCCGCCATGCGCTCGCAGCGCATGGGGTTGCGCTTGTAGGGCATCGCGGAGGAGCCCACCTGGGCGTCCCCGAAAGGCTCCTCGACCTCCTTGAGGTGCTGCAGCAGCCGGACGTCGTTGGAGAATTTACAGGCGCTCTGCGCGATGCCGGACAGCGCCTGCAGCGCGCGGCTGTCCGTTTTCCGCGAGTAGGTCTGCCCGGATACGGCGACGGGCCGCTCAAAGCCCATCCGCCGGGTGACGTAGCGGTCCAGCGCCTTTACCTGTTCGTGGTCGCCGGAAAACAGCGAGAGGAAGGAGGCCTGGGTGCCCGTCGCGCCCTTGCTGCCCAGGGGGCGCAGGGTTTGTAGGAAATGCTCCGCTTCACTCAGGTCGCTCAGCACGTCCTGCAGCCACAGGCAGGCGCGCTTGCCCAGGGTGGTGGGCTGGGCGGGCTGGAAATGGGTGTAGGCCAGCGCCGGCAGGGCCTTGTGCGCCCGCGCGAAGGCGGAAAGCCGGCGGGCGACGCCGACCAGCCGCGCGCGCAGCAGCCGCATGGCGTCCCTTACAATCAGGATGTCCGCGTTGTCCGTCACGTAACAGCTGGTCGCCCCCAGGTGCAGGATGGGCGCGGCGTCCGGGCAGTCGGTGGCGTAGGCCTTCAGGTGCGCCATCACGTCGTGGCGCAGCTCCTTTTCCAGGCGGTTGACCCGCTCCAGGTCGACGCTTTGCGTGTGCGCGCGCAGCTGTTCCACCTGCAACTGCGTGATTGGCAGGCCCAGTTCCCTCTGCCCCTCGGCCAGGATGAGCCACAATTCCCGGAACAGGCGGGCGCGGTGCACGTCCGAAAACAGCCGCTGCATCTCCAGCCCCGCGTAGCGGGTGGAGAGGGGGCTTTGATATCCTTCCTCAGGGTGCTGTGGCATGGTGTGTCCCTCCGCCTCCCGCCGGGTCCCGGCAGATTTTCCAAGGCCATCATAGCCTTCCGGGGCTGTTGCGTCAACGCGCGCGGGCGCCGTCGGTTGACAGGGGCGCGCGGCTTTCCTACAATGGTCGCAAACACAGGGAGGCGACCGGGCATGAAGAACCACCGCGTCTGAACCGTTCCCGGCCGCGCGGGCGGCTGACGGGCGCAGGGCCGTAAAGAAGCGGCGCTTCGCCCATCCATGGGGGGTTGCCGGATGGCGGTCATACAAGTCAAGGACCTGCGCTTCGCTTACGAGGGAAGCGCGCAGGAGGTTTTTTCCGGCCTCAGTTTCAATATGGACAGCGCGTGGCGCCTGGGCCTGGTCGGCAGGAACGGCCGGGGGAAGACCACGCTGCTGCGCCTGTTGGCGGGGGAGCTGCGGGGCGCGGGGCAGGTGCACAGCGCCGTCCCCTTCGACCTCTTCCCCTTCCCGGTTCCGGGGCAGCGCCCGGCGGGGCAGGCGCTGCTGGACGCGCTGGCGCCGTACACGGAATGGGAGGCCGGGATGGAGGCCTGCCTGAAGGCCGGCACGCCCGGGGCGCTGGCGCAGTATGCGGACCTCGAGCATCGCTACGCGTTGCACGGCGGGTACGGCGCGCGCGGCCGGCTGATGAAGGAGGTGGCCTTGCTGGGCCTGGACCCGGAGGCGCTGGTCCGCCCCTTCGACTCATTCAGCCCCGGGGAGCAGGCGCGGCTGAAACTGGCGGCCCTTTTCCTGCGCGAGGGACGCTTCCTGCTCATCGACGAGCCAACCAACCACCTGGATTTGCAGGGCCGGGACCGGATGGCCGGGTACCTCAAGGGCAAAAGCGGCTTCCTGATCGCCTCGCACGACCGGGACATCTTAAACGAGGTCTGCACCCACACCCTCGCGCTGGAGCGCCAGGGCGCGCGCCTGGTCGCGGGGAACTACGCCTCCTATCGGGAGGACAAGCGCCGGGAGGACGAGCACGAGCGGGACCGCCATGACAGCCTGCTCGCGGAAATCAGCCGTCTGGGCCGCTCCGCCCGGGAGAAAGCCGCCTGGAGCGACCGCGTCGAGGCCGGGAAAACCGGGCAGGGCCCGGTGGACCGGGGCTACGTCGGCCACCAGTCCGCCCGGATGATGAAGCGGGCCAGGAGCATCCAGGGGAGAATCCAGCGGCAGATTGAGGAAAAGGAGGGGCTGCTCAGGAACCTGGAGTATGCCTCCCCGCTGAAAATTCAGGCGGTGCCCCACCCCAGCCGGACCCTGCTGCGCTTTGAGGGCGTTTCCTTCCGTTACGGGGAGGGCGCGCCGCTGTTCGCCGGGCTGGACCTGGCGCTTCATCAGGGCGAGCGCCTGGCGCTGTCGGGCCCCAACGGCGCGGGTAAAACCACCCTGCTCAAACTGATGGAAGGCGCGCTGTCCCCAACCTCCGGCAGCGTCTGGCGTCCCCGGGGGCTGTCCGTCTCCACCCTTCCCCAGACGGGCGCCCACCTGCGGGGAAGCCCCCGGGCGCTGGCGCTGGAAAGGGGCCTGGACCTGACGTTGTTCCTGACCCTGCTGCGCAAGTTCGACCTCCCGCGGGAGGCCTTCGACCAGGAGGCCGGTTCGCTGTCCCTTGGCCAGCGGAAGAAGCTGATGCTGTCCCTGTCTTTGGCCCAGCCCGCCCACCTCTATCTGTGGGACGAGCCGCTCAACGACATCGACCCGGAAAGCCGCGAGCAGGTGGAGGAGCTTCTGGCCGGCGCCAGCGCCAGCCTGGTCTTCATCGAGCATGAGCGCACCTTCCTGCGGCGCGTCGCCACCCGGGAAATCGAGGTGGGCGGGCTGCGATGATTTGCCGGAACCCGGCAGGTATCCGCCCAGCCCGCGCATCGCGCGCGGGCGTCCCCCCAACGCCGCGCAAGGAAAGACCCCCGGGGCGCCGCCCCGGGGGTCGCTTTTCGATTTGGGTTTCGTTATTCCCCGACGGTGATGGCGACCTGCACCTGCTTGGCAACGCTGTCGCGCAGGGCGGCCAGGAGGTTGCCGTGGCTGTCGTTGAGCGACATGGTGGCGGCGCTGGTCACGTCGGCCAGCATCGCCTTGTCTTCCGCGCTCAGCGCGTCATACTTGGCCTTGTCCTCTTCGTTGGTGCTGCCGTCCTTGAGCGGGCGGCCGTTGCGTCCGGAGGTGTACTTGGCGAACCACTCGTCCAGTTCGTCCACGGTCTTGCCGGCGAAGAAGGCCTGGAAGGCGTCCATCTGGGAGGCCCAGGTGCCGGTGCCCATCCTGTAGCCTTCGCCGCGGCCGCGCTTGGTCATCCAGCCGGAGACCTCGGCCAGGAAGCCGTCCGGATTGGTGACCAGCTTGCCGTCCACCACGCCGTCGTGGTTGAAGTCGTAGTTGTAGCCGCCCTGGCCCGGGAAGCCGGAGAAGTGGGGCATGCCCTCGCCGTCGTAGTTGGGGGTGGCCAACTCCACCTGGTCCAGGTAGGCCTGAACGATTTTGCCCTCCGCGTCCAGCAGCGTGACGGCGACGACCTCGTTGATGGAATAGACCTGCGTCTCGGTGTTGTCCTTGCCCGGTCCGATGCGGCCGGTGAAGTCCAGGCCCAGGCCCAGGGAGACGGCGCTCGCCGCGACGGGTACGCGGTTTTCGTCCGCGGCCTTCAGGGCGGCCAGGAGATTGCCGTGGCTGTCGTTGAGGGACATGGTGGCGGAGGTGGTCACGTCGGCCAGCATCGCCTTGTCTTCCGCGCTCAGCGCGTCGTACTTGGCCTTGTCTTCCTCATTTGTGCTGCCGTCCTTGAGCGGGCGGCCGTTGCGGTCGGAGGTGTATTTGGCGAACCACTCCTCCAGCTCGGCGACGGTCTTGCCGGCGAAGAAGGCCTGGTAAGCGTCCATCTGGGAGGCCCAGGTGCCGGTGCCCATCTTGTAGCCTTCGCCGCGTTCGCGCTTGGTCATCCAGCCGGAGACCTCGGCCTGGAAGGCCGCGTCGTCGGTGGCCAGCACGCCGTCCACCTTGGCGTCGTGGTCGCTGTCATACATGTAGGGCAGCTGGCCCGGGAAGCCCGCGAAGTGGGGCATGCCGTCGCCGTCGTAGTTGGGGGTGGCGACCTCCAGCTGGTCCAGGTCGGCGAACAGGATGCGGCCGTCCGCGTCAAAGAGCACGGCGGCGAACACCTGGTTGAAGGAATAGACCTGCACTTCCTTGTCGTCCTTGCCCGGGCCGACGCGGCCGGTGCTGTCGATGCCCAGGCCCAGGAAGACTTCCTTGCCCGAAACGGCGGCGGGCTCGGCGGGGGCTTCGGCCGGCGCCTCGGCGGGCGCTTCCGCGGGGGTGCCCAGCGCGTTGTTGATGGCGTCCAGGATGGCCTTGCTGGTGAAGGTGGAGCCGGCGATGACGTCGATAGACGTGTCGCCCTTCTCCACGATCTTGGCTGGCAGCTGCTCGATGGCGGGATTGCCGTATTCCGGGTTCTCGTCGTGGGAAACGACCGTCACCTTGGTGATCTTGCCGCCGGTGACCTCGAATTCAACCTTGACCGGGCCGTGCATGCCCTCGGCTTCGCCGGTATACACGACGGGGGCTTCGGCCGCGGCGGGCTCGGCCGCAGGCGCGGCGGCGGCCAGGGCGTCGTCGATGGCCTTCAGGATGGC
>JAAZAQ010000165.1 GCA_012514225.1 Clostridiales bacterium
ACGGCCGCCTTGCTTGCCAGCGCCGGGGCGTCATTGTATAATCCGGGAATCACGTCTTTGCAAAGGAGGATGAGGATGAAGCGCTTCGCCGCGTTGACCTGTGCCTTATTGATGGCGCTGGCCGCCGTTTCCGCGCAGACGGCCGAGCCGCTCACCCCCATCCCCCCGGCCTACCCGGTCCCCAAGGAAGTCTCCCGCCTGCTCGAAACGGCCGTCCAGGAGCTTGGCGAAACGGAGGACAGCGCCGGCCGCACCAAGTATGGCGCCTGGTACGGCAACCCGTCCGCGGAGTGGTGCGCGGAGTTCCTCTGCTGGGCCGTCGCGCAGACGGAGGAGGCGCTGGGCGTCAAGATGCTGCAGGAGACCTTCCCGCTGTACGGGGCGACCAATATCGGGCGGGACTGGTACCTGAAGCAGGGCCGGTACATCGCCCGGACGGGCTTTGTGTCGGAATGGGGCAGCCAGTGGTTCAAGGGCCAGGAAACGCAGATGGAAAAGAACAGCTATGTGCCCCAGCCGGGCGACTGGATGTTCTTCTCGTATACCCCCAGCGGGGACACCACCCACGTGGCGATGGTGGAGCGGTGCTTCCGCGACAGCGCCGGGCAGGTCATCGTACAGGCCATTGAGGGCAACAACCCGGACAAAGTGCAGCGCGCGCAGTACCGGCTGGATGACTGGCGCATCCAGGGCTACGGCACCGTGCACGACCTGGCGGACATCGTGCTGCGCGGCGGGGCGGATTCCGTCAAGGTGACAAGGCTGCAGGAGCAGCTGGCGACCATCCGCCTGCTGGGGGACGCCGACCTGACCGGCGTATACAACCACCGCACCCAGGAGGCCGTCCGCGCCTTCCAGGGAATCGTCAGCCTGCCCCAGACGGGCATCGCCAACCAGCAGACGCAGCTGGCCCTGGCGCAGTTCGCCCATCGGTGGATGATGGAGCACACCGAGTTTTGGACCGTGGACGGAGCGGTATAACGGAGGAGCGGGAATGCGGGATCAGATACTGGTATTGGGGTTTGACCCCTCCTACGCCGCCCTGATCGCCTCCAGGCTGCGGGCGGAAAAGATTTACTGCAAAATCCTGCCGGGGGACACCCCGGTGGAGCGCCTCGTCGCGGAGGAAGCGCTGGGCCTGGTGCTGGCCGGCGGTATCAGCGGGAGCGAGCCCCTGGCCCTGGACGGCCAGCTGCTGCGCACCGGAATGCCCGTCCTGGCCCTGGGGGACACGGCCGTCGCGGTCGCCGGCCTGCTGGGCGGCCAGGCCGGGGAGGCGCGGACGATCAACGACGTCGACACGCTGACCTTCCTGCCCTCCCGGATCACGGAGGACTTGGGCGAGTCCGAGCGGATGTTTGCCACCGTGCGGCCGCTTGGCGTGTCGGACGACCTCGAGCCGCTGGCCGAGCTGGACGGCGAGGTGCTGGGCGTCATGCACAAAACGCTGGATATTTTTGCCCTGCAATGCCAATTGGAGCAGAACGACCCGGACATCATGAGCCTGCTATTGCAGTTTTGCCTGGGCGTATGCGGAGCGACCCGGTGGTGGGGGGAGGACGCCTTCATTTCCAAAGCCCGCGCGGACATCCAGGCCGCCGTCCCTGAGGGGAACGCACTTTGCGTGATGAGCGGCGGGCTGGACAGCGGGGTCTGCGCGCTCCTCGCGCACCGCGCGCTGGGCAGCCGGCTTCAGTGCGTGTTCGTCGACACCGGGCTGCTGCGCGAGGGCGAGGTGGACGAGTTTTCGGCCTATTACCAGAACGCCGGGCTCAACCTGCGCATCATCCAGGCCGAAGAACGCTTCCTCCAGGCGCTCAAGGGTGTCAGGAAGCAGGAGGAAAAGCGCGCCCGTGTGATGGACACGCTGCAAAGCGTGCTGGACGAAACCGTCGGCTCGATGAATTTCGACCTGCTCATCCGCTCCACCTCCGGCTCCTCCCTGCTCTCCGACACGCGCGATGCGCAACGGCATCCGCACGTCAATACGGACAAGCCGGTCCTCGCGCCATTGGCGGAGCTGTTCAAGGAAGAAATCCGCGCGGTGGGCGAGGCCCTGGGCATGCCCTCGGAGCTGACCCGGATGCAGTCTTTCCCCTGGACAGGGCTGGCGCTGCGCGTCGTGGGCGAATGCACGAAGGAGAAACTGGACCTGCTTCGCAGGGCGGACGCCCTGTTCGGGGAGGAAATCCGGGAATCCGGCCTTGCGAAGCGCTTTTGGAAGTATTTCGCCATGTTGTACGAAGCCCCGTACCAGAACCGCGAGAAAGCGCCCGTCATCGCGCTGCGCGCCGTAACAGCCAGCCATCAGGGGGGCGACGTGCGCGCCCTCCCCGCCAGGCTGCCCTGGGACCTGCTGGAAAGGTATACCGCCCGGATGCTCTCGGATTACCCGGGCATCGCGAAAATCGTGTATGACCTGACCCCGGGGGACACCCTGCAGCAATCCGAGTGGCAATAAGCGCCGGCGTCAAGCCGCAGGCAAGGACAGGAGACCGTATGCGCCTATCTCATCCCCAGGCACCTTTCCAGGGAATCCCCGCCGAAGACGTCTTCTTCGCTGCGAACGACCAGTACGTCCAGATGGGCGTCGCCTATATTATCCTGAACATGCAGGAGGAAATCTACCCGGAACGCCCCCTGCAGCTGTATATCGATATCCAGTCCCAGGCGTCCGCGCGCAACCTGCTGCTGGGCGCGCTGCTGGGCAGGGCAGAGCAGATCCGCGCCGGCTTTCCCCAACTCAAGGGCCGCATCTACACCGAAATTTCCCCGACACAGTTTGACCTGACCACGTTTTATACGCAAAATGGCTTTTCCGCCGGTGACGCGCGGGAGGAGTACGTCTTCCCGCTGCCGCGGGGCGGGTTTCAGGCGCCGATGGGTTGCGAATTTGCTTCCGTCGCCCTGCAGACCCTCCAGGACCAGCAGAATTTTGTCGCAAGGCTCAACCGGCACCGCCTGTCCCCCATCCCGCACGATTTCCTGACCCTGCAGATGCAGCAGCCCTATTTCCTGGCGCTGGGTTTCTACCGGGCCGGACATCCCGTTGCCGAGATGCTGGCGACCGGCGCCAGCCCGGACACTGCCGCCCTGGTCATGCTTTATGTGCAGCGCGACATGCGCCGCCGCGGGGTGGGAAAGGCGCTGCTGCAGGCGGGGGCGGATTTGCTGGCCCAGCGGGGGGTTCATTCCGCCGTGACCCAGGTCTTTGCAGCAAACGCGCCGCAGATGGGGCTGATGCGTTCGCTGGGGGGAAGCAGGAAGCGCATCATCAACGCCATTCCCCACGTGAACATCGGGTGACGGTGGTTCCAGCAAAAACGCGCAGTTATCCGGCGGTGGCCCGGCTCACCGGGAAAGGCCGGCTCAAGGAACGCCTAAAGGAGGAAAGCGGTTGAACATCCGGTTGGCGCTGGTCAGTCCGCTGACCAAGGTCCGTCACGACCAGGCGCCCCTTGAATACCCAGGCGGCGTGCCCCTCAGCATGCTCCGGGGGGAAACGCTGTCGCTTCAGGCCGCCTACCGGCTGGAAGCGTACGACGGCGACGAGCTGCCCGCCGTCAGCGTGCGGGTGGACTGCGACCTGCCGGTGCAGGCGCGGCGCGTGTTCGGCGTTCCGGTCCGCTACCCGCGCGCCCTGCGGGGCGGGACGGCGGAAACGCCCTGCGGCGTGTTCCCCGATTTGCTGCGTGCCTTCCACCCGGAGATGGGGCTGCGGCTGTATCCGGGGCGGTGGGAAGCGCTGTGGCTGGACGTCGAGCCGGAGCCGGATGCCACGCCGGGCTTGTACAGCCTGTCCGTCCGTCTCCTGGATAAGGAGGGGAACGTCCTTGCGCAGGCGGAGACGCAGATCGAACTGCTGAAGGCGGAGTCGCCGCGGCAGCGCCTGAAGGCGTCCGGACGGCTGAATGCGGATTGCCTCGCGTCGCATTATCACGTACCGGTGTTCTCCGTCGAGCACAACCGCATCCTGCGCAACTTTGTCGCCTTGTCCGCGAAGCGCGGGATGAACATGATGCTCACCCCCATCCATACGCCGCCGCTGGATACCGCCCCGGGGGAGGAACGGATGACCGCCCAATTGGCGGAGGTATTCGTGACGCCGCTGGGATACACCTTCCGGTTCGGAAAGCTGCGGGACTTTATCGCGCTGTGCCGGCACGAAGGCATCCGGTATTTCGAGATGGCGCCCCTGGCGGCAGCGGGCTGTGGCAGGCTCAGCGCCCCGAAAATCATGGGCGTCAAGGACGGCGCCTACACGCAGCTGTTCGGCTGGCAGACCGACGCGGCATCGCCGGAATACCTGGATTTCCTGGCAGCCTACCTGCCCGCGCTGATGCGCGAGCTGAGCTACCTGGACGTGCTCGGCCAGTGCGTTTTTCACGTGGCCGAGCTTCCGCTGGCTGCGGAAAGGGAGCAGTACAAGGCGCTGGTGAAGGCCGTCACGCCCCTTCTGCCGGGCGTCCGGATTGCCGACGTGCTAGACGGTCCGGAGTTCCTGGCGGATGAAGGCGGGGTCATCCCGATTGCGCCGGTCAGCCGCCCGGGCGCGTTCTCCGGCTATTCAGCGGAGGAACGATGGGTTTGCCACACACGGTCAGCCGCAGGCGCGGACAGCGGAGACCTGATCGCGATGCCCGCCTGCGTGTCCAGGATGCTGGGCGTCAAGCTGTACCAAATAGGCGCCGACGGGTTCATCGTCAACGGCTACAACTACTATTTCTCCGCCGGTTCCCGCTATCTGACCGACCCCTACCTCAACACGGACAACGACGGCCTGGGGCCGGCGGGCAGCGCCTTCCTGGTGTATCCGGCAGAAGGCGGCCAGCCGGAGGAATCCCTCCGCCTGATGCTTTTCCAGCACGCGATGCAGGACCTGGCCGCGCTGCAGAAGCTGGAGTCCCTCGAGGGAAGGGACGCCGTGCTCACGCTTATAGGGGAAGGAATCAGCACAAAGCCTGGGGAATCAGAGGAGACGCTCAACGAAGTGTGGCTGCTGGACCTGCGCGGACGCCTGAACGCCCGAATTGCGCAGGCGGAAGCCGTACAGCAGAAGAAAAACGCATGATGCATGGAGGTCGGCGTGGATAAGTGGGATCACCGGTTTATGGAAATGGCCCATCTGGTGGCGACCTGGAGCAGCTGCATCAATGAAGGCCGCTCCATCGGCGCGGTCGTCGTAAAGGATAAGCGCGTGATGACCACAGGTTACAACGGGGCGGCCGCGGGCACCATGACCTGCAAGGAACGGGGCTACTGCCTCAGGCGCAAGCTGAACATCCCCTCCGGCACGCGGCTGGAGGTCTGTTACGCCATCCATGCGGAGCAAAACGCGGTTATCCAGGCCGCGAAGCTGGGCATTTCCATCGACAACGGAACCCTGTACTGCACGCACCAGCCCTGCTCGGTCTGCGCGAAAATCCTGGTCAACGCCGGCATCCGCCGCATCGTGTACGAGCAGGGCTACCCGGACGCCTTCGCGCTGGAGGTGCTGGGCGAGGCCGGCGTCTCCCTGGAGCGCTACGAAGCGCCGAACGTATGAAAAAAGCCCTGTGCCTTCTGTTATGCTGGGCGGTGGCGCTGACGGCCTGCCTGCCTGCCGCCGTGGCGGCGCCAAGGGACGACCGCCTGTACCTGCTCGACCACATCTCACGGCTGGAGCCGCAGGACATTCCCCCCACCCCGCAGGGCATTCGCCATTACCTGCTGATCAGCATGGACAAGTGGCAGAACAACCCGGAAAACCCGGGGTACAACGACGGGCTGGTGCTCCTGACGCTCGACGAGGTAACCGGGCGGGTGATGGTCACCTCCATCATCCGGGACATGCTGGTCATCCGGCCGGATGGCAACCCGGGCCGCATCAACCGCATCGTCCGGCTCTACGGCATCCAGGCGCTGCTGGACACCCTCAACAGCCATCTGGGGCTCCGGATTGACAAGTACGTGCTGATGGACTGGCGGCACATCATGGAAATCGTCGATGCGGCGGGCGGCGTCACCGTCCGGCTGACCAGCGACGAGGTGCATTACCTGCAGAACTGGGCCGTCCCCGTGGGCAGCACGCAGCCCGTCCTGAACAAGCCCGGGGAGTACCATTTGAACGGTTTCGCCGCAGTCATCTACATGCGCATCCGCAAGCGGCGCGCGTCCAACGACCTGGACACGCAGGACTACGGGCGCACGTTCAGGGCGCGCAACGTGCTCAGCAGCCTGGGCGGCTCCTTGAGCGGGCTGGACATGCCCGGCGCCCAGAAACTGCTCAGCGACATCCTGCGCATCTGGGAGGAGCCTTTCGACAAGTCCTATACCTACGAGGGCATCCGGAACAACGGCATCTTCACCTTCGGTTCGCCGCCCAGGAACCCGGACACCCGCCGCGCCTCCACCAACCTGACCATGCTGGACCTGATGGAGGCCTTCCGCGTGGCCTATGCGCTGCGCAACGCTACGGTGGAGCAGTTCCGGCTCCCGGCGGACGGCGCCGTGGTGCCCTTCACCTACGCCAACGGTTCCGGCCAGCTGCCGGACTATGAAAAAAACAGGGAGATGCTGCACAATTTCCTGTTTGAGGACACCTTTACCGTGGCGGAGGAGGGCGCGCCCTGACACCCGGGTATCTTCCTTGAAAGAAAACGGAGGGAAGCCGCAGAAATGGTTCAACAACAGAAACGGAACATAGCGCTCAAGCAGCTGGTGGTCCTGGCCATCCTGATTGCGCTGTCCGTCATCCTGGAGCGCTTTTTGGGGTATAACGACCGGATTCTCAGCATCTCTTTCGGGTACTTGCCCATCGTGCTGGCGGCCATTGTGTACGGCCCCTTCTCCTCCATGGTCGTCAGCATCGTGGCCGACGTGCTGGGCGCGCTGCTGTTCCCCTCCGGTCCGCTGGACCCGCGCTTCACCCTGATCGCGGCCGCGAAAGGCCTGCTGTACGGCCTGTTCCTCAACCGGGAGGACGCGCAGCGCGGCAGCGCCGCCCTGTCCCAGGCGCTGGTCACTGTGGTGTGCCACCTGACGCTCAACACGCTGGTCATCAGCGACATCATCGGCAGGGGCTTCTGGGCCATCCTGCCGCTGAGGGTTCTAAAAAATCTCCTCTTTTACCCCATCGAGGTGCTGACCATCATCAAATTGCTGGAGTACCGCAAGACCTTCGAGCGGCTTGCCAAATGACGAAGAAGCGAAACATTTCGGCGATTCTCCGGCGGCTGGAAGAGATGTACCCGGACGCCCGTCCGGAACTGCACTTTTCCAACCCTTACGAAACGCTGGTGGCCACCATGCTCTCCGCCCAGTCCACGGACGTGCAGGTCAACAAGGTGACGCCAGCCGTGTTCCGGGACTTCCCGACGGTGGAGACGATGGCCGCGGCGACGCCGGAAACGCTGCTCCCCTACGTGCGCTCCTGCGGCTTTGTGTCCAAGGCGACCAACATCGTCCTGGCCGCGCGCGACATCATGAAGCGCTTCGGCGGGCAGGTGCCGGGAACCCTGGAAGGTTTGACAAGCCTGAAGGGCGTCGGCAGGAAAACGGCCAACGTCGTATTGGCCAACGCCTTTGGCGTGCCCGCGATGGCGGTGGATACGCACGTGTTCCGGGTGTCCAACCGCCTGGGGCTGGCCGAGGCCGCGACGGTGGAGAAGACCGAACAGCAGCTGATGGAAAACATCCCCCAAGCGCTGTGGAACAAGGCCCACCACTGGCTCATCTTCCATGGCAGGCGCGTCTGCAAGGCGCGCAAGCCCGATTGCCTGTATTGCGGGCTGCTCTCCCTGTGCGCGCACCCGCAGATAGACGTCAAACCCTGAGAAATTCCGGGCTTCTTAATACTGACCGGAGGAACCGCTTTTTTTATGGAAATGTTTCACGACTCCCGGCGGGAGGACTGCCGGACGCCAATGGGCGCCGTCACGCCGGGAAGTGAGGTTCGCCTGCGCCTGTACGTCAAGGGCGCCGTATCCCGGGTCGACCTGCGGTACTGGAACGGCGGGGAAACCCTGATTCCCATGAAGCATCTGGGGATTGGCGAGTATGAGGCGACCATCCGGGCGCCGGAACATCCCTGCCTGGTCTGGTACGACTTCCTCGCGGAGGACAGCCGGGGCCACCGGCTGTATTACGGCAACGCCAAGGACAAGATGGGCGGCGTCGGCGCCGTATACCAGGACCCGCCGCCCGCCTATCAGATTACCGTATACGACCCTGACTTTTCCCCTCCAGCCTACCTGCGGGAGGGCGTCATGTACCAGATTTTCCCCGACCGCTTCCACCGCAGCAGGCTGCCGCAGAAGGACCGGGACGACCGCATCCTGCACGAGAACTGGGACGAGGAGCCGCTCGTTCTGTCTGACCCCCGCAGCGGAGACAACTGGGCGCTGGATTTCTTCGGAGGCGACCTGGACGGCGTCCGCGCCAAGCTGCCCTACCTCAAGGAACTGGGCGTCACCGTCCTTTACCTCAACCCCGTCTTCCAGGCCCGGAGCAACCACCGCTACGATACCGGGGATTATTTAAGCATCGACCCCCTGCTGGGCGACGGGCAGGACCTGAAGGCGCTGTGCGCGGAAGCGAAGCAGGCAGGCATCCGGGTAATGCTCGACGGCGTGTTCAGCCACACGGGCGAGGACAGCCTGTATTTCAACCGCTACGGGCATTACCCCTCCCTGGGCGCGTACCAGAGCAAGGAATCGCCTTACGCCTCCTGGTACACCTTCCGCCAGTTCCCGGACGATTACGCCAGCTGGTGGGGCATCCCGACGCTGCCCGAAATCAACAAGGAAGACGAGGGTTTCCGGGAATTCATGCTGGGCGAAAACGGCGTCGCCCGGCGCTGGGTCGCCGAAGGGACCTGCGGATGGCGCCTGGACGTGGCGGACGAGCTGCCCGTCGGCTTCCTGCGCGACCTGAGGAAATCCGTGCGCGCGGAGAACGGCGAAGCGGTCCTGATGGGCGAGGTGTGGGAGGACGCGAGCAACAAGATCGCCTACGGGGTCATGCGCAGCTACGTGCTGGGCGACACGGTGGACAGCGTGATGAACTATCCCCTGCGGGAAGCGCTGATCCGCTTCCTCACCCGCGAGATTCCCGCTTCGCAGGTGGTGCGGCAAATCCGCTCGCTGCAGGAAAACTACCCCGCCCCCTTCTTTTATTCGCTGATGAACCTGATGGGCAGCCATGACCGCGCGCGCATCCTGAATATGCTGGCCAAAAAGGATTACCAGCACCTGCCCACCCTGCAGCGCAGGGGGCTTCTGATGGATGACCGCCTCCGCTTGGCGGCCATCGGCAGGATGGAGCAGATGCTGGCCATCATCGTGGCCCTGCCCGGCATGCCCAGCCTGTACTACGGGGACGAAGCCGGGATGGAAGGCGCCTCCGACCCCTTCTGCCGGGGAACCTTCCCCTGGGGACGGGAAGACCCCAGAACGATGGACATCTTCCGAAAGGCCTTCCGCCTGCGGCACAGCCGCCCCGTGCTGCGCCGCGGGTTCCTGGAACTGAGCAGCGAAGGTGAGGACACCCTCGTCATCCACCGCTTCGCGAAAAATGGGCTGGACGCCTTCGGGCAGCCGCTGGACGACGCGCCCTACTTCCTGCGGGTCACCCGTGACGCGCTGGACATCTGAGGCACGCCTTTCGCAAAAAACAGGACATCAAATTGTAATAATTTCTTGACAATTTCAGGCGCCTGCATTAGGATTGCCTTAATAATCGGCATTTGACGGAGGCCAGCATGAACATGACAAGAATCCGGCGCCTGGGCTGCCTGTTGGCGGCGGCGGCGATTTTCCTGCAACTGGCGGCTGCCGGCGCCGTTACCTTTCCCTATACCGCTTACGCGACGGACGCGGTCCGGCTGAGGGAAAGGCCCTCCTCCTCCGCGGACGTCCTGGCCGTCATCCGAAAGGGCGACGCCGTGCTGGTCACCGGCACGGACGGGAATTACGCCATCGTCGACTATGAGGGGAAGCGCGGCTACGTCGTCTCCTCCTTTATCGCAACCGGGAGCGAAACGCCGCAAGCGCCCGCCGGGGACGCCGCCCCGCAGCCGGGCCGTTTCCTGCACCTGGTTTCCGGCTCCGAAGGCGTCCAGGTCAAAGCCCTGCAGGAAGCCCTGCGGGAGCTTGGTTTTTATTCGAAGGCGATCGACAGCAAGTTCGGCAGCGGCACGGAACTGGCTGTGCGCAGCTTTCAGCAGGCGAACGGCCTGAGCGTGACGGGCACCGCGAACGAGGCCACGCAGGAACTGCTGTTCGAAGGGACGCCGAAAAACGCCAGGGGCGTGAAGACGGACGTCAAAACCCTGCCCCCCATCCCGGGCGTCGCCATGCGCCCGGGGGACCGCGGCGACGCGGTTACCCAGTTGCAGCAGAAGCTGAAGGACCTGGGATATTTCAGCGGCACGGCCGACGGGGAGTATGGGAGCGGCACGGAGACCGCCGTCCGTGCATTCCAGCGAGACAACCGGCTGGGCGTGGACGGCGTCGCCGGCGAGAACACGCTTGCCGCCCTCAGCCGGGCTGTCCCTGCCAGCCAAACGCCAGCGCAGACGGCGGCCCCCGCCACCCCGCCCCCTGCCGCCACTCCCACAGAGCAGCCGGCGGCAACCTATCCCTACCAAACCACCGCCGCGGCCTCCGTCAACCTGCGCAAGCGCGCCTCCGTTTCCGCCATGCGGATGATTACCATTCCCCAGGGCGCCACGCTGACGGTGCTGGAAGACGGGGAGAAGTGGCTGAAAGTCACCTACCGCAACTACACCGGCTACGCGCTGAAGGACTATATCAACATTCCGGAGCAGTACTTAAGCGGCCGCTCACTGGCCGTCAACACGGACGCCCGGGTCAGGTACGAAACCCTGACCGCCGGCTCCGAGGGCAGGAAGGTGCGCGCCCTGCAGATGGCGCTTTCGGAACTGGGCTTCTACAACGGCAGCGTGGACGGGAAGTACGGCGCCGGAACGACGGCCGCGGTCAAGGCCTTCCAGAAACAGAACGGGCTGCGGGAAACGGGCAGCGCGCTGCCCGAGCTGCAGCAGCTGCTGTATGAACGGCGCGTGCGCAACAGCCGCAACCGCCTGGCCAGCGTGAAAACCCTGCCCCCCGTCGAAGGCCTCACCCTGTCGCTGGGCGACTACGGCGACGCGATTCTCGAGTTGCACCAGATGCTGCAGGCGGCCGGGCATTTCGACGGCACGCCGGGCTACGAGTTCACCCGCGCGACCGCCACGGCCGTCCGCGCCTTCCAGAAAGCGCACAGCATCCGGGAAACGGGCAAGGTCGACAGCTTTACGATGCTGGCGCTGAAAACCAACACCGCGCCGCAGGCCACCCCCGCGCCGGACAGCGCGCAGCCCACGCCGCTGACCGCCCAGAACGTCATCGTCATCCGTTCCGGCACACGCGGGCTGGCGGTGACCAACCTGCAGGCCAGGCTGGTCGAGCTGGGGTATTACAGCGTGACCCCTGACGGCCTGTACAACAGCGACGATATCGCCGCGGTCCGCCAGTTCCAGCGTGTCAACAGCCTGACCGTCACCGGCGTCGCCGACCTGGCGACACAGCAAACCCTGTATGCCGCCTACGCCCTGCGCGCGGACGCGCAGCAAAGCGAAACGACGCCGTCGCCCCAGGGCACGGCCGGCGTGCTGCGCCTGGGCTCCTCGGGCGATACGGTCAGGGCGCTCCAGACCCGGCTGGTCACCCTTAATTACCTGACCGGCACCGCGGACGGAATCTTTGGGACGCAGACCGCCGCCGCCGTTTCCGCCTTCCAGCGCAACAACAGCCTGACGGCCGACGGCGTCGCGGGAAGCCAGACGCTCGGCCTGGTCTACAGCGCGAACGCCAAAGCCAATACGCCCGCGGCTACCGCGACGGCGCCTCCTCCGGAACAGCAAACCGCCCTGAAAATCGGCGACAGCGGCAGCGCCGTCACCGCCATGCAGCAGCGCCTGATTGCGCTGAACTATCTGACCGGCAGCGCGGACGGCATGTTCGGGCCGCGCACCTTCCTGGCGCTGCAGGCCTTCCAGGAAAAGAACCGGCTGGAAGCGGACGGTGTGGCGGGGCAGCTGACGCTCGCCAAGCTCAACTCCGCCGCCGCCATCGCCGACAGCGGCGTCGTCCTGCCGCCCGCGCCGACGACCCCGCCTCCCCCGGCTACCTTCGCAGCCCCCCGCGCCAGCGAGGTGCGCTACGCCAACTGGTACACGGAAATCCGGCCGATTGCCCAGCGCCTCCGCAACGTCGTGATTTACGACTTCATCTCGGGCAGGCACTACAACTTCCGCTTCTACAGCCTCGGGAAACACGCCGACGGGGACCTTCCGACCAAGGAAGACACGGCGACGATGAACAGCGTGCTGGGCGTCAACAACTGGACGCCCCGCCCGGTCTGGGTCATCTTCAGCGACGGCCGCGTCTACATGGCGTCCACGCACAGCCATGGGCATGAGGCGGACTACGTTTCCGGAAACGACCTGACCGGCCACCTGTGCGTCCACTTCCCGCGCGAAATGGATGAAGCCGCGCAGACGGGGCCGTACGCGGTGTCCCACCAGAACGCCATCCTGGCCGGATGGGACCTGACGCAGAACATGGCGCGCTGAGGTATGGCAAAGGCGTCCCATCCCATCATTTCCATCGCGGTGGACGGGCCGGTCGGCGCCGGAAAATCCACCCTGTGCGACGCGCTGGCCGCGCGTCTGGGCATCCTCCACCTGGATACGGGGGCGATGTACCGGGCCGTGGGCCTGTACGCGCTGGACAACGGCATCTCTTCAGACGACGGGCCTGCCCTGGACGCATTGATGGGGAGCGGCGCGGCGAAAATCGGCGTCTCCTTTGAGGGTGGAAAGCAAAAAACCTGGCTCAACGGCCTGGACGTCACGTCCCGCCTGCGCGAGGAGGCGGTGGGCGCCGCGGCCTCCGCCGTTTCGCGCTTCCCTTCCGTGCGGCGCGAGCTGGTCCGCGCCCAGCAGGAAATTGCCAAAAGCCAGAGCCTGATTATCGACGGACGGGACATCGGCACTGTCGTCCTCCCGGACGCGAAAGTCAAGATTTTCCTGACCGCCACGCCGGAAGCGCGCGCGCGCCGGCGGCACGCGCAGCTGCTGGCCGCCGGGAAGGACGCTGACTACGGAACCATCCTTGAAGACCTCGTAAAACGGGACCGCCAGGACCAGAGCCGCGAATGCGACCCGCTGCGCCCGGCCGGGGACGCGGTCATCCTGGATACGTCGGGACTTGATTTCGACGAGTCCCTACAAAAGATGCTCGAAATTGTGGAAAGCAAGCATGGCATCTGAGCGCACGCCGGGAAGGAAAACCTGGTTCTACCAACTGGCGAGGAGGCTGCTGGTCGTTTTTTCCGCGCTTGTCTACCCCTGCAAGCTGCTCAACCCGGAAGGGTTTTCCCTCGACGCACCCTATATCCTGATGGCCAACCATCAAAGCATGATGGACCCGCTGCTGCTGGCGGTCAAGCTGAAGAAGTATGAAATCCGTTTCATCGGGAAGCGCGAGCTGACCTCCTCAAAGACGCTGAAATGGATTGTGGAGCACCTGCATATGATATCCGTGTCCCGGCACGCAAGCGACCTGGCCGCCATGCGCGCCGCGGGGGAAGCGCTGCGGCAGGGACACGTGCTGGGTATTTTCCCGGAAGGGGGGCGGCGGCACGGCGTGCCCATGGAAACCATGGAATCAGGCGTCAGCCTGCTGGCGCTGCGCCACCGCGTGCCCCTGCTTCCGGTCTACATCATCGGCCGGCCGCGGCCATTCCGCAGAACCCGCATGTTCGTCGCCCCGCCCCTGGATTATTCCGACCTGGCCGCCGGCACCGCTGACAAAGCCGTCACGGACGCGCTGAGCCAGCGCATCAAGGCGCTGTACCTGGATTTGCAAAACAAATACAAATCCGATACAATAGCCATATGAGTTTCCGCGAATGCGCGTGTACATTTCTGATGAGGGGAATTGCCTGAATGCCCATCCGCATCGCCGCGAACGCGGGTTTCTGCATGGGGGTATCCAGGGCGGTTTCCCAGGCGCTCGAAGCGGTCCGGCAGGCGAAGGCTGAAGGCCTGCAGGCGTTTTCACTGGGGGAATTGATTCACAACCCGGCGGTGGTCGCCTCCCTGCGCGAGCAGGGTCTGGAGCCGGTCGACAGCCCCGAAGCCGCCGCCGGCGGCGTGCTCGTCATCCGGAGCCACGGCGTATCGCAGGACGTAATCGCGCAATGCAGGCTGCATGCGGAAAAAACAGTTGACTGCACTTGCCCTTTCGTGCATCATGTTCACCGGTTGGTTCATGATTTTTCCCGCGAAGGCGCGCCGGTCATCATCCTGGGGAATCCCCTCCACCCGGAAATCCGGGGGATTGTCGGATGGTGCCAGGCCGACAAGCATGTCGTACAGGACAAAGCCGACGTCGCCGCCCTGCCGGAAAGCGCCGGAAACGCGCTGGTTGTCAGCCAGACGACCCTCTCCCCCGCGACCAGCCAGGCGCTGACCGCCGCGTTGGGGAAGCGGTTCCCAGGGCTGACGTTCGAATCCACCATCTGCCGGGCGACCAGCGACCGCCAGACGGAGGCGGAGGAGCTGGCCAGGCAGGCAGACCGGATGATTGTGGTCGGAGGCCGGGACAGCGCCAACACGCAGAAGCTCGCGGAGACCTGCAGGAGGTATTGCCCGGAAACCTACCTGATCCAGGACGCGGCGGAACTGGACCGCTACCCCATGGACCCCGCCCGGGAATTGATTGGTATCACCGCAGGCGCTTCAACGCCGGCGTGGTCATTGAAGGAGGTTGTTGACCGTATGAACGACATGGAACACAAGGATCAGGCCCAGGAACCGATTCTCCCCGAGAACGCCGAACAGGCGGCGCAGGAACTGAAGGACGGCGCGCAGGAGATGGTTGAGGAAACCTTGCACGCCGCTGAGGAAACGGCGGCAGACGCCGTCGAATCAGCCGAGGAAGCAGTCGAATCGGTATCCGACGGGCTGGAAGCAGCCGCGGAAGAAACCGTCGCCGCTGCCGAGGACAGCGCCAGCCACCTCGCGCAGGAGGCGGAGAAGGCCCTGGAGGCCCCCCATGCCGAAGAGCCGGCGGCAGCAGCCCCTGCGGAACAGCCCGCTCCCCAGCCCGCGAAGGCGCCCAGCTTCATGGACGAAGTCGCCGCCAGCATCGCGCGCATCCGGAACGGACAGACCGTGACCGGCAAGGTGGTCCAATTAACCGACGACGAGGTCTGCGTCAACATCGGCTACAAGTCCGACGGCCTGCTCAAGCGGGACGAACTGGTGGACAAGGACGTCCAGCTGGGCGACGAGATCGAGGTTGAAATCGTCAAGGTCAACGACGGCGAGGGCAACGTCATCCTGTCCCAGCGCAACATCGTCAACCGCAAGGTCTGGAACGACCTGATGGAAAAGTACCACCAGGGCGAGCTGGTGGACGGCGTGGGCAAGGAAGCGGTCAAGGGCGGCCTGTTGGCCACCGTCGACGGCGTGCGCGCCTTCATCCCCGCTTCCCACCTCGCGCAGCGGTACGTGGAAAAGATTTCGCAGTTCGTCGGCCAGGATATGAAGCTGAAAATCATCGAGGTGGACGAATCCAAGAAACGCATCGTCGCCAGCCGGAAGGAAGCCCTGGCAATCGAGAACGAGGCCGTCAAGGACGCGGTCTGGAGCAAGCTGGAGGAAGGCGCCGTCGTCAAGGGCATCGTGCGCCGCTTCACAAACTTCGGCGCCTTCGTCGACCTGGGCGGCGTGGACGGGCTGATTCACGTCTCCGACCTGAGCTGGAACCGGACCGTCTCCCCCAGCGACGTCCTGCACGCGAACGAGGAGGTCGAGGTCAAAATCCTGTCCCTGGACCGGGAACGGGAGCGCATCGCGCTCGGGTACAAGCAGCTGCAGGCACGCCCCTGGGACAACGTGGAAGAGAAGTACCCGGTCGGCACCGTCCTGACCCGTAAAATCGTCCGTGTCCGGCCTTTCGGCGCCTTCATCGAGCTGGAGCCCGGCGTGGATGGGCTGGTCCACATTTCCCAGGTGTCCCACACCCGCGTCGAGCGCATCGAGGACGCCATCAGCCCCGGCCAGGAGGTCAACGTCAAGGTGCTGGCAGTGGATCCCGTCGCCAAGCGCATCAGCCTGTCCATCAAGGAAGCCATGGAAGACAGCGCGATGAACTACCACGCGGACATCCCCGGCGAATACGCCGACGCGCAGCACCCTGCCA
>JAAZAQ010000166.1 GCA_012514225.1 Clostridiales bacterium
GAGGAAGAAACACTGGAGCAGACGGCTGCCATCGTCGCCCAGATGGGAATCGAGCCCATCATCCGCGCGCTGGACGAAGGCGCGCAGGTCGTCCTCGCCGGCCGGTGCTATGACCCGGCCGTATTCGCGGCGCCGGCCATCCGCGCGGGGTTTGACCACGCGCTGGCCGTCCACATGGGCAAAATCCTGGAGTGCGCCGCCATCGCGGCGACGCCGGGCTCCGGCTCCGATTGCATGTTCGGCACCCTTTACAGGGACTCCTTCGACGTGGAGCCATTGAGCCCCGCCAGGAAGTGCACGACGCTCTCCGTCGCCGCCCACACCTTGTACGAGAAGACAGACCCCTACCTGCTGCCGGGGCCGGGCGGTCACCTGGACTTGCGGGAGACAAAATTCACCCAGGTATCCGACCGGGTGGCGCGGGTCAGCGGCAGCCGGTACGTCAAGTCGCCCCGCTACACCATCAAGCTGGAAGGTGCGCGGCGCATCGGGTACCGGACGGTGTCCATCGCAGGCGCCCGGGACCCCGTCCTGCTGCAGCGCATCGACGAAATCACGCAGGGCGTACGGGAGCGGGTCAAGGACAACTTCAAGTCCTCCGGCATCGCGTATGATTTGCTGTTCACCATCTACGGCTGCGACGGGGTAATGGGCAGCCTGGAGCCCCTTCGGCAGGTGGAAGGGCACGAAATCGGCATCGTCATCGAGGCGGTGTCCGACACCCAGGCGCATGCAGACACCATCTGCGCCGCCGCGCGGTCCACCATGCTGCATTACGGGTACGAGGGCCGCCGCGCCACGGCGGGCAACCTGGCCTTCCCGTACTCGCCCAGCGATTTCCACGCGGGCGAGGTCTACGTCTTCAGCGTCTACCACCTCATGGAGGTCGACGACCCCTGCGCGTATTTCCCGATGACCATGGAACAGGTCTGAAAAGGAGCGGCCGTGACCAGGAGCATTACGGAACTGACCAACATCATCCGCAGCAAGAACTCAGGCCCCTATGAGCTCACGCTCGACCTGATGTTCAACTCGGAGGAGAACTACCGCTTTGTCAGCAGCCGGAACATCATCGACGAGGCGCTGATTTGCAGGCTGTACCGCATTTCGCCCGGGCAGATTATCGGCATCGTCCACTTTGAGCCGGCGAACGCCATCAAGGTGACCATCGCGCGCCCCCTGTGCTCCGGCGATTTGGGGGAGACGGACGTCTACGGCGCCCAGCAGCACGCGCCGCTCCTGTCCATCACCGTGGACATGCCCGAATGAGCGCGGGGCGGCGGGTTCACCCGTGAGCACCCTGACCGGCCAGGAACCGCTGTACAGCGTATACTTCGCACCGCGGGGCTATGCGCGCATGGTCCAGATGGGCCGGGAAATCGCGCAGCGCCACCTGATGGCCTTTGACAAGCTCATCGGCGTCATCGGGGAGGCGGGGTCGGGCAAAAGCCTGCTCATCCGCGGCATGTTCCCGGGGTTGGAACTGACCAACGACGACAACGGGGTCAACGTCCGGCCACTGCCCCTATTGGATATCGACGAGACCGGGTTTTACCAGGCGCACACCTACCACATGGACGTGCGTTTCGAGTCCGCCTTCACGCAGCTGCCCCGGCTTGTGGAGGCCGTGCTTTATGCGCTGGAGCGGGGAAAGCGCGTCATCATCGAGCATTTCGATTTGATTTATCCCTTGCTGAACATCAACGCCGCGCTGCTCATCGGCATCGGCGACGAAATCATCGTGTCCCGCCCGACGGTGTTCGGCCCGGAGCCGGACGACATCGCCAGGACGGTTTTCGCGTCCATCAAGTACCGCCGCATGGCGCACAC
>JAAZAQ010000016.1 GCA_012514225.1 Clostridiales bacterium
GCGCGCGCGCGGTGGCTGATCTTGTTTTTTTCTTCCTCCGGCATCTCGGCAAAGGTCCTGCCCCCGGCTGCCTCGAACAAGGGGTCGTAGCCGAACCCGCCGCTCCCCCGGGGGGCCGTGGTCAGCGTGCCCTCGCAGACCCCGCTGAACACGCGCGTCTCCACGCCCGGCTCGGCCAGCGCGAGGCAGCTGACAAACCGCGCCGCACGATCGTTTTTCGCCTCCATGTTTTTCAGCAGCAGGTCGTTGTTGGCGCGGTCGTCGCCGTGAGCGCCCGCGTAGCGCGCGCTTTTTACGCCCGGCGCGCCGTGAAGCGCCGCCACTTCCAGGCCGGAATCATCCGCGAGGCTCATCAGCCCCGTCGCATCGCGGACCGCCTCCGCCTTTTTGACGGCGTTTTCCGCGAAGGTCGCCCCGTCTTCCTCGACCTCCCCCGCAAACCCGGCTTCCCGCATGCCGATGACGCGGAAGCGCTCCCCGAGCAAATGGCGCAGTTCCTTCAGCTTGTGCCCGTTGGCGGTGGCCGCCACCAGGGTCCGGGGCGGCGCGATATGGGCGGCCATCGCCCCCAGCGCTTCCCGCTGGCGCGCCATCAACCGATGGATTCCCCCGGCGGCCAGGTCCATCATCTCCTTGAGCGCCTCCGGAGAGAAGGAGCCGCCCTCGCCCGTGCCCTGCACTTCGATCAGGCCGCCCGCCCCGTTCATCACGAAGTTCACGTCGGCGTCTGCCCGGCTGTCCTCCCCATAGCATAGGTCCAGCGCCGCCCGTCCGTCCACGATGCCGCAGCTGACCGCGGCCACCTGCCCTGTAATCGGGGATTCCTTCAGGCGCCCGTCCTTCATCAGGGTGTCCACCGCCTGGCACAGCGCCACAAAGCCGCCGGTAATCGCGGCTGTTCTCGTTCCGCCGTCCGCTTCCAGCACGTCGCAGTCGACGGTCAGGGTCAGGTCCCCCAGGCGGCGCAGGTCGACGGCCTGCCGCAGCGACCGGCCGATAAGCCGGCTGATTTCGACGCCGCGCCCGTCGCGCTTTACGCCGTCCCGGGCCTTTCGCCGCCCGGTGGAGGCGGGCAGCATCGCGTACTCCGCCGTCAGCCAGCCCTGCCCCCTGCCTTTCAGGAAGGCCGGGACGCCCGGCTCGACGGAGGCGGTCACGATGACGCGGGTGCCGCCGAAGGTGGCAAGGCAGCTGCCCGCCGCCGTGCGGACAAACCCCGGCTGAAGCTCAACGGGCCGCAGCTGGTCCAGGCTCCTCCCATCCGGTCGTTTCATATATCCCTCCAATAAAACAGCGCCCGAATACAGGGCGCTGTGTCGCTGCCGATGGACCTCAGGTCAGCAGCTCGCCCTCGTTCTCGACCGTCACTTCCTCGACGTTGCGGATGGCCCAGCGGGCGAACACGATTTCGGTGTTCTCGCGGCCCACGTTCAGCGTCACGTCGTCGTCCCGCAGGCTCTTGATGGTGCCGTAGATACCCCCGATGGTGCAGATGCGGTCGCCGGGCTTCAGGTTGGCCAGCATGTCCTTGACCTTCTTGTCCTTCTTGCGCTGCGGCCTGATCATCAGGAAGTAGAACACGGCGACAATCAGAATCATCGGCAGGAACATGGACAAGAGGGACCCTGCGCTGTTGGGGTCGGCTCCGGTTGCCGCGGCGGCGGGCGCACCGGTTTCCGCAATCGCGGAGGGGAGCCTGATCAGCCAGTCAAACATTCAATTTCCATCCTTTCAGTCTGCCATAAACCATTTCCGGGGGGATTATATCAACTCCCCCCGTGACGCGCAAGGGCGGAAGCCATGTATTCCGTATAACTGCGGGGAATCGCTTGTAAAATGACCATGCCGTGATATAATACTCCGGTAGTGGAATGAAGAGAGGTGCGCGCATGGCTTTGGAAGTGATGCGGTTGATTTTGGCGGAGGAACAGGCGGCGGGCGTCGCCGTCCAGGAGGCGCAGCAGAGTGCGAACGAGGTCGTGAAAGCCGCGGAAGCCGCCGCTGCCGAGCAGGAGCGCGCCGCCGCGGTGGAAAACCGCGGCCTTTACCACCGCCTGCTGGAGGAGGCGCGCGCCGGCGTCCAGTCCGAGCTGGACGGCGGGCGGCAGGCGGCGCGGGAGGAGATCGAAAGCCTGGCGCAAGAGGCGCGGGCCCGGCTGCCCGAAGCCGCGGAGTGGATTGTGTCCGAGGTCATTCATGGCCGTCGCTGAGATGAAACGCATCCAGATCCTGCTGATGCGGCGGGATCAGGAGAAACTGATTTCCATGCTGCAGCGCTTCGGCTGCGTGCACCTGACCCAGGTCGAGGCGCCCGATGGAGAGTTCCAGCCGGCCGCCGGGCTGACCGAAGCCCAGGTCGCGGAGGACCTCAATTCCCTGCGCTGGGCGATTACCCGCCTTTCCCGCTTCGACAAGGAAAAGCGTTCGATGTTCGCCCCCCTCCCGGAAGCGCGGGTTGCCCTCCTGGAGGAAAGGGAACAGCCTGACGCGATGGACGTCGTGCGCCGGGTCGAGCAGCTGGAGCGCCGCGCGGGTGACCTGCGCGGCCAGGAGACGCGGCTGCGCCTGCAGGCGGAGCAGATGCTGCCCTGGCTGTCCCTGGACGTACCCGCGCAGGAGCTGAGGGATACCGCCTCCACCCGTGTGCTGACGGGGCACGCGAACGCGCGGGGCCTGGCGCAGCTGGAAGAGGACTGGCGGGGTAGGAGCGCCATCGTCCGCACCCTGCATACCGAGCGGGACGAAGCCTATTTCCTGGCCTTTGTCCATCGTTCCGAGGCGGAGGATTTCCTGTCCGGCCTGCGGGCCGCCGGTTACCAGCACGCCGCGCCACCCCCGGGGCGGGGGACCGCGGCGCAGCAGCACGAAGCCGCCCTCGCCGAGCTGTCCGGCCTGGAAGCCGGCGCGCGGGAGGTGGACGCCGAGCTGACCGTCCTCGCGGAAAACCTCCCGAAGCTGAGGCTGGCCTATGAAGCCCTTGTCGCCCGACAGCAGCGGCTGGAAGCCCGCGCCAGGATGGCGCACACGGCTTCCGCGTCCCTGCTCTCCGGCTGGGTGCCCGCCCACGTTTCAAAGTCCCTCGCGCAGAAGGTCAGCGAGTCTTTTCCCGACGCCCAGGTGTCCCTGACGGATCCGGAGGAGGGGGAGGAGCCGCCGGTGCTGCTGCGCAACAACGCGCTGGTGCGCCCCTACGAGGCGGTGGTCACCGGGTTCTCGCTGCCCGCCCCGGACGCGGTGGACCCCACGGCCGTCATGATGCCGTTTTTCGCCTGTTTCTTCGGCATGATGGTGTCGGACGCCGGCTACGGCCTGGTCATGGCCATCCTCATCCCCATCCTCGTCAAAATCATGAAGCCCTCCGAGGGCGGCAGGAAGATTTTCTGGATTCTGGCCGGCGGCGGCCTGTCCACCATCCTTTGGGGCGCGCTGTACAACACATGGTTCGGCTTCGCCCCCTGGCCCACGGTCTTTGACCCGGTCAACAACTCCCTGCCCGTGATGGCGGTGTGTGTAGGCATCGGCGCGCTGCACCTGTTCGCGGGCTTGGGGCTGGGCATCTATCAGAATATCCGCGCCGGCAACCCGCTGGACGCCTTGTACGACCAGGTCAGCTGGATGATGGTCGTCGTCGGCCTCGGCCTGCTGGCGCTTCCGCAGACGGCAGCCGTCGGGAAGTGGCTGGCCCTGGCCGGCGCCCTGATTGTGCTGCTGACGGCTGGCCGCAACAAGTCGAAAAACCCAGTCAAGCGCCTGCTGTCCGGACTGGGCGCGCTCTACGGCGTGACCAGCTGGATTTCAGACCTGCTCAGTTATATGCGCCTCTTCGGCATGGGCCTGGCGACGGGCGTCATCGGCATGGTCATCAACCAGCTGGTCGGCATGATCATGGGCGGCGGCATCATCGGCAAGGTCCTCGGCGCCGCCATCTTCGTGGGCGCCCACCTGTTCAACGCGGCCATCAACATCCTGGGCGCCTACGTGCACGCCTGCCGCCTCCAGTACATCGAGTTTTTCGGAAAGTTCTACCAGGAAGGAGGCAAGCCCTTCAACCCCTTGCGGTTCTCGCCCCGCTACGTCCGCCTCGCGGAAAGGGACTGACCGCCGGATTCGCCTGATACCGCTTTCAAATTATTGTTGGGAGGATACTCGTATGGAACTCAGCATCGGCCAGGTTCTCACTCTCGTCGCCGCCGCCTTTTCCGTCACCCTGGCGGGCGTCGGCTCCGCAAAGGGCGTCGGCCTGGCGGGGCAGACTTCGGCCGGCGTCTCCTCGGAAAGCCCGGAACTCAACTCCAAGCTCATGGTTCTTCAGATTTTGCCCGGCACCCAGGGCATCTACGGCTTCCTCATCGGGGTCATCATCCTGGTCAACACGGGCGTGCTGGGCGGGGCGATGAAACCGGTCGAGCTGATGCAGGGCTTCGCGTTCATCGGCGCGGTGCTGCCGGTCGCCATCGTGGGCTACCTGTCGGCCATCCACCAGGCCAACGTCGCCTCCGCCGGCATGCTGATGGTCGGCCAGCACCCTGAGATGTCCGGCAAGGCCATCACCATGACGGTCATGGTGGAAACCTACGCCGTGCTGTCGCTGCTGGCCTCCTTCCTGATGGTCAACGCCATCAAGCTGTAAGGTGAGCGGAATGGATACGCAGCCCATCCTGGACCGGATCCGGGAGGACGCCCGCGAAGCGGCCCAAAAGCTGCTGCGGGAGGCGGAAGACCGCGTGATGACCATCCACGAGCAGGCGGACCTGCGCGTGGCCGGCATGCGGCGGGACACCGAGGACAAGGCGAGGGAGGAATCCGTCCAGCAGGCGGAGCGCATGCGGCGCCTGGCCCAGCTGGAGGACCGGAAGGACCGCCTGGCCGCGATGCGCGGCATGGTGAACGAGGCCTTTGCCGTGGCGCTCTCCCGGCTGCACGCGCTGGACGACGGCGAAGCCGCGGATTTCTTCATCGGGCTCATCGCGCAAAACGCGGCCGGGGACGAGACGGTCACCCCGGGCGGCATCGGCGCGGGTTTTTACGGGCAGGTCTTCCTGGAGAAGGCGAACGCCGCCCTCCAGGCAGCCGGAAAGCCGGCGGGGCTGAGGGACGCCGGCGGGCGGGTACCGGGCGTCAGGGGCGTCGTGCTCAAGAGCGCTTCGGGCGAGCTCCACTGCACCTTTGAGTCCGCGCTGGAAAGCCGGCGCGAGGCGATGGAAGCGTCCGTGGCGGGCATCCTGTTTCCCGGCGCGGGCCATTGAGGAGGCACCGATGCCGCAACCAAGCGTCGCCTACGCGGTAGGCCGGGTCCGCGCCCAGACGCGCAAGCCCCTGGGCGAGGCCCAGCTGGAGCGCCTGCTGACGGCGCCGGACTATGCAGAGGCGCTGCGCCTGCTGGGCGAAATGGGCTGGCCGGAGCCGGAAGGCCGCGACGTCCAGGCCCTCAGCGTCGGCATGCTGGAAAAGGCCTGCGCGGAACTTCGCAGCATCACGCCGGAACCGGCGCTGACGGACCTTTTCCTGCTGCGGCATGACGCGCAGAACCTGAAATCGCTGCTCAAGGCGCGCGTGCTGGGCGTGGAGCCGGAGGCGCTGTCCCGCTGCGGCACGATTCCGGTGGATACGCTTCGCCACGCTGTGGCCGAGCACAGCTACAAGCAGTTGCCGGACGCTTTCCGGACCGCGATGGAGGCGCTGGAGAAGCGCGTCGCCATCGATCCGGACCCGATGGAAATCGACGTGAGGATGGACCAGGCGCTGTACCGGCTCATCGGGAACCGGCTTGAAAAGTCCGGCTCCGCAGCCGCGAGGAAGTATTTCTCCGCGAAGGCCGACCTGCAAAACGCCGTGACCTACCTGCGCCTGCAGGCGGTCGGCCAGGAGGAGCTCAAGCTTTCAGATTTCCTGCTGCCGGGCGGCAGCGTGGGCGAAAAGGACTGGCTCAAGCTGGCTTCCCGCCCGGAAACCCTGCCGCGCCTGTTTGCCGCCTACGGGCGCCGGGTCGCGGGGGCGCTCGGCCGCGCGGCGGCGGACCCCAAGGCCATCCCCGCCCTGGAAAAGGCGGCGGACGACTACCTGCTGGATTTGTTCCGGCCGCTGCGCAACCAGCCCTACTCGGTGGACGTGCTCATCGGCTGGCTGCTCGCGCACGAGCGGGAGACCGCCGCGGTCCGCCTCATCCTGGCCGGGAAGCTCAACGGCTTCCCGCAGGAACTTATCCGGGAAAGGTTGCGTGAAGCGTATGGCAGGTAAACAGCTTCAAATGGGCGCGGTGGGGGAGGAGGACGTCATCCTGGCGTTCCGCGCCATCGGCGCCCTGACCCTTCCCGCCTCCACCGCCGACGAGGTCGCCGCCGCCCTGCACCGTTTCAGCCGGGAGGGGGTTCCCGTCATCTTCATCACCGAGGCCGCGGCGCGCCTGGCGCCCGAGGCCGTCTCCAGATATGAGCAGACGCCCGACACGGCCGTCATCCCCATCCCCGGCATCCGGGGCAGCGACGGGTACGGCGCGCAGCGCGTGCGCGACAACGTGATCAAGGCCATCGGGGCGGACATTCTGGTGCATCAAGACAGAAACGAGGGATAATCAGCATGGCCCAGGGCAAAATCATCAAGGTCGCCGGCTCCCTGATCGTGGCGGAGGGGATGGCGTCCGCGCGCATGTTCGACGTGGTGCGCGTGAGCGAACTCGGCCTCATCGGGGAAATCCTCGAATTGCGCGGCGACCGCGCCTCCATACAGGTCTATGAGGAAACCAGCGGCCTGATGCCCGGGCAGCCGGTGGAGTCCAGCGGCGCCCCGCTCTCCCTGGAGTTGGGGCCCGGTCTTATCGAGGCGATTTTCGACGGCATCCAGCGCCCCCTGAACCTCATCCGCGAGCAGGCGGGCGACCGGATTACCCGCGGCATCCGCGTGCCTGCCCTGGACCGTGAAAAGGAATGGGATTTCGAGCCCCGCGTCGCCGCGGGCGACAAGGTGTCCCGCGGGGATATCCTGGGCGTGGTGCAGGAAAGCCCGGTGGTCGAGCACCGCGTGATGGCGCCGGAGGGCTGCGGGGGAACGGTGAAGTCCGTCAAGTCGGGCAAAGCCCGGGTGACCGACGTCGTCTGCGTTGTTACGGGGGAGGACGGGCAGGAGCGCGAGGTCACGCTGCTGCAGCGCTGGCCGGTCCGCCGCGGCCGCCCCTACGCGGAAAAGCTCTTTCCCCAGTCGCCCATGGTCACCGGGCAGCGGGTCATCGATACCCTCTTCCCCATCGCCTCCGGCGGCGTCGCCGCCATCCCCGGCCCCTTCGGCTCGGGCAAGACGGTCGTCCAGCACCAGCTGGCCAAGTGGGCGGACGCGGACATCATCGTCTACGTCGGCTGCGGCGAGCGGGGCAACGAGATGACGGACGTGCTCAAGGAGTTCCCGGAGCTGCACGACCCGCGCACCGGGGAAACCCTGATGAAGCGGACCGTGCTCATCGCCAACACCTCGGACATGCCCGTCGCCGCGCGCGAGGCGTCCATCTACACCGGCATCACCATCGCGGAGTATTTCCGCGACATGGGCTACCGGGTCGCCATCATGGCGGACTCCACCAGCCGCTGGGCGGAAGCCCTGCGCGAGATGAGCGGCCGGCTGGAGGAGATGCCCGGCGAGGAAGGCTATCCCGCCTACCTGTCCAGCCGCATCGCCGAGTTCTACGAGCGCGCCGGCATGGTCAAGTGCCTGGGCGGGGACGGGCGCATCGGCGCGATTACCGCCATCGGCGCCGTGTCCCCTCCCGGTGGCGATATTTCCGAGCCCGTTTCCCAGGCGACGCTGCGCATTGTCAAGGTCTTCTGGGGCCTGAGCGCCCAGCTGGCGTACAAGCGGCATTTCCCGGCCATCGACTGGCTGCAGTCCTATTCCCTTTATATCGACAACCTCGGCGAGTGGTTCACCGACCACGTCTCTCCCGAATGGAACGAATTGAGGGGGAAGACGATGCGCGTGCTGCAGGAGGAAAGCGAGCTGGAGGAAATCGTCCGCCTGGTGGGCACCGACGCCCTGGGCTGGAAGGACCGGCTGACCATGGAGGTCGCCCGCTCCATCCGCGAGGACTACCTGCACCAGAACGCCTTCGACGAAATCGACACGTACACCTCCCTGGAGAAGCAGTACCGCATGCTGCGGCTCATCCTGGACTACGGCGAGAAGGGGCAGATGGCGCTGGACGCCGGGGTCAACCTGTCCGACGTCATCGGCATGCCGGTGCGGGAGCGCATCGGCCGGGCGAAGTACACGCCGGAGGATTCCCTCGCCTACTTTGACCAAATCGAGGCGGAGCTGGCCGAGCAGGCCGGCGCGCTGATCAACCGGGGAGGGCTGTAAGATGCTCAAGGAATACCGCACCATCCGCGAACTGGTGGGCCCCCTGATGCTGGTGGACCACGTCAGCGGCGTGGGCTACAATGAACTGGTCGAAATCAGGGAGCAATCCGGCGCCGTCCGGCGCGGCAAGGTGCTGGAGGTCAGCGGCGACAGCGCGCTGGTCCAGTTGTTTGAAAGCAGCCACGGCCTGCAGATGGACAGCAGCACCGCCCGCTTCCTGGGGCGCAGCATCGAGCTGTCCGTCTCCATGGACATGCTGGGCCGCGTGTTCGACGGCATGGGCAACCCCAAGGACGGCGGGCCCGCGGTCATCCCCGAAAAGCGCATGGACATCAACGGCACCCCGCTGAACCCAACGGCGCGGGACTACCCCAGCGAGTTCATCCAGACGGGCATCTCCGTCATCGACGGTCTCAATACCCTGGTGCGCGGGCAGAAGCTGCCGGTATTCTCCGGCTCCGGCCTGCCGCACGCCCAGCTGGCGACCCAGATCGCCCGCCAGTCCAGGGTGCTGGGCCAGGACAGCAAGTTCGCCGTCGTCTTCGCCGCCATCGGCATCACCTTCGAGGAGGCGGACTATTTCATCTCCGACTTCCGGCGCACCGGCGCCATCGAGCGTGCGGTGCTGTTCATCAACCTGGCCAACGACCCGGCGGTGGAGCGCATCTCCACCCCCCGCATGGCGCTGACCGCCGCCGAGTACCTGGCCTACGAGAAGGACATGCACGTCCTGGTCATCCTCACCGACCTGACCAACTACGCCGAAGCCCTGCGCGAGGTGTCCGCCGCCCGCAAGGAAGTGCCTGGGCGCCGCGGTTATCCCGGCTACCTGTACACGGACCTGGCAAGCATCTACGAGCGCGCGGGCCGCATCATCGGGCGCGAGGGCTCCATCACCCAGATTCCCATCCTGACGATGCCCGAGGACGATAAAACCCACCCCATCCCCGACCTGACCGGCTACATCACCGAAGGGCAGATTATCCTCAGCCGCGAGCTGCACCGCAAGGGCGTCACCCCGCCGATTGACGCGATGCCCTCCCTCTCGCGACTGAAGGACAAGGGCATCGGCGAGGGAAAGACCCGCAAGGACCATGCCGCGACGATGAACCAGCTCTTCGCCGCCTATTCCCGCGGCAAGGATGCCAAGGAGCTGGCGGTCATCCTGGGCGAGGCTTCCCTGACGGACATGGACAAGAAGTACGCCGCCTTCGCCGACGCCTTTGAGAAGGAGTACGTCTCCCAGGGCTACCAGACGGACCGCTCCATCGAACAGACGCTGGACTTGGGCTGGAAGCTGCTGGGGATGCTGCCGCGCACGGAGCTCAAGCGCATCCGCGACGACATGCTGGATGAATTCCTGCCCGGGACAGGGGAAGGGGAGGCCTGAGGTGGCCGTTCTCCGCGTGAACCCCACGCGCATGGAGCTGACCTCCATGAAGCGCAGGCTGGTCACCGCCAGGCGCGGGCACAAGCTGCTCAAGGACAAGCGGGATGAGCTCGTGCGCCGCTTCATCCGCCTGGTGCGGGAGAACGACGCCCTGCGGAGGGAGGTGGAGGCGCAGCTGGAGGCGGCGCTGAAGGACTTCGCCCTCGCCCGCGCGGTCATGGAGCCCGGCGCCCTGCGCCAGGCGCTGATGTACCCCGCCCGCCAGGCGCAAATCACGGTCGGCCGTCGCAGCATCCTCTCCGTGCGCGTGCCCGAGTACGCGATGGACCAGGAAAGCCTGACCCGGGTGCGCCTTCCCTACGGCATGGCGGAAACCTCCGCGCAGCTGGACAACGCCATCACCACGATGGCGGAGGTCATGCCCCGGCTCATTGAGCTGGCGGAGGTCGAGAAGACGGCCAGCCTCCTGGCGGACGAAATCCAGAAGACCCGCCGCCGCGTGAACGCGCTGGAATACGTGATGATTCCGCAGTTCGAGGAGACCATCCGCTTCATCACCATGAAGCTGGAGGAAAACGAGCGCGGCGCCCTGACCCGCCTGATGAAGGTCAAGGAGATGATCAAGGACCGCGCGACCTGACCGTGCCGTCTTGGCGCGTCTTGATTGTTTCGCCCCGCCTGGCTTTTGAATCGCAGGATAATCAAAAGAAGCGCAAGCCGCGAACCCCGTTCGCGGCTTTTTAGTCCGGTCTTGTTCGCGGCTACGCGTTTCGCGCGCCATGGAGCCAATTTTCGCTTGACAAGGCAAAATGCCTCGGCTATAATTCCCTTTGCGCTCCGGGCGATGGGGAATGGTGTAACGGCAGCACCTGCGACTCTGACTCGTATAGTCTAGGTTCAAATCCTAGTTCCCCAGCCATCTGCCTCCGTGGTCTAGTGGCCTAGGACACCGCCCTCTCAAGGCGGCAACACGGGTTCGAATCCCGTCGGAGGTGCCAAAAACGCCGGTTTTCCGGCGTTTTTCCTATTTGTTTGCGCTTTCTCAGGGGAATGGCGGGGCTTCTGCATCGCGGCGTCAGGAAATCACCACCAGGTCATGCCGGAAAGGCGTTAGCAGCTCATAGCCGTCGTTTGTAATCACGACGTTCTGCTCGATGCCGAACATGCCGTTCCCGTCGCAGATGCAGGGCTCGCAGGCAAAGCACATCCCGGGCTGGGCGACGGCGTCCGTCCCCAGCTCCAGGCAGGGATACTCATGGAAATCAAGCCCGATGCCGTGCCCGATCCAGTGGAGGGTGCGGTTGATGGGCGTCATGCCCCTTTGGTCCAGGAAATCGTCCACGGCCTTCACGGCGTCGGCCAGCGGCTCCCCGGGCTTGAGCTTCGCGAGCCCTGTGTAACAGGCGTCCACGGCAATCTGGTGATATTCCAGCTGCTTTTTTGAAGGTTGCCCGATGACGGCCGTGCGGATGATATCCGAGTAGTATCCCTTGTACGAGGGCCCGCCGTCAATCATCAGCACCTCCCGTTCGTGCCGGCTGCCGATGACCCGGTCGGAGGAAGGGCAGTTGGTGTGCGGGTCACGGTCCAGGCCGCTGCGGATGCCCATGTCCAGGATGTTGTCGCAGCCCAGCCGGAAGGCTTCCATGCCCATCACCCGCATCAGGTCGCGCTCCGAGGTCACCCCCGGGACGACGCTGCCGAACGCCTTTTCGTACAGCAGGCAGTTGAGCCTGCAGGCTTCCCGGAAGTACGCGATTTCCCTGGGGGATTTGATGGAACGGATGTTCCAGAGAAGCCCCGCGGCGTCCTCCACCTGGCATCCCTTGTCTTCCAGGAAGCCCAGCAGCCCCTTGAGCACCGGGAAGGTCAGGTGCGGGCGGAAGCCGATGCCCGTCTCCATCCCTACCTTCCTGCCCGCCAGGCCCAGGCGCTCGACGGTCTGACAGATGGCGTCCAGCAGCGTGGAAGGCTTGCCGCCGGGCGCCGCCCCCCGCTGGTAAAACAGCGTTTCTTCCTCAGGCAGCCAGGAGGTGATGGACATCGTCCCCACGCTGGACTGGGAGCCAATCATCCGCCAGTCGCCCTCGCTGTTGGCCACGATGAAGGCGGGGGTCGATATCTTGGAATCCCAGACGATGGATTGAAACCCCGTGAAATACCGCACGTTTTCCTTTGTGCTCAGCAGGATGCCTCCCAGCCCGCTTTCCTGCATCAGGCGGACCAGCTTTTCCTTCCGGGCGACGTACTCCTCCCGGGTGAAGTCCATCATGTAGGTCTCCCGTACCGCGCTCACGATTCTGCCTCCTTCCGTTGCAGGTCTGCTTCCGCCGCGATGTAGCCGAAACCGGGCCAGAACCCCTTTTCCAGGATTTTCCGGTTGTTCTCTTCCGCCCGTTTGGCGTCCCCGACGCTCTCGTAGTACATGGACAGGCCGTAACCCTGCGTGGCGATGGAGATGGGCGATGATTCCGAGCCGTCCTTTTCCGTCATCAGCTGTTCGAGAGGGAGCAGGCCCGCGCAGGCCAGCACGCAGTTCTGGTAAAACTGGTTCTCCCCGGCGTCAAAACCGGGGTCGGCGCCTTGCAGGAGCATATCCGCCTCTTCCTTCTTGCCCAGTTTGACCTTCGTCCGCCACAGCCAGGACTGGATGGCGGGCATCAGGGTGGGGTCCTGCGTCTTTCCCGTCATGGACAGGCAGGTTTCATAGGCTTGCTCCGCCTTTTGGTATTCCCCCAGCAGGTAACGGGCCAACCCCAGGTGATACCAGGTGTCCCAGTTGTCCGGGTCGAGGCGGGAGGACAGTTCGAGGTCGGCGGCGCCCTGCTGGAAGGAGCGGACGCTCAGGTGCCGGTGGCCCCGGAAGCGAAGCAGCAGGGCGTGGAAGGGATTTTGGCTCAATCCCTGCGAATAGGCCGCGATGGCTTCCCGGTACAGCGTCTTTTTTGACAGCGCGTGCCCGGCTGCCAGCCATCCGTCCGCGTTCTGCGGGGTGTCCGGCGCGCCTTGCGCGTCCGCCGGCGCGACCTGGCGCAGAAGCCGGGGCCCAAAGGTGGTTTTGACGACCTGCGCTTCCTGCGCATCCGGTTTGCCTGCGTTATCCATCATACAATCCTCTTTCCCCGCCTTGCCGCAGACAGTCCCTGCCTGGGGCGGAAGTTTGCGTAATCATATTCAGTATGCATAAAGCTGTCAAACGCTCCCGGGGCGTTCATCCGGCTTTTCCGGGGGCGTGAAGGAGGTATTTTTGTTCAGATACAGTTTTATATCTCCGGGATTGCAAAGCTTGGAGAAAGGAAAACAAAAGGGATTTGGAACGTCCGGTGAGCCATATATCATATATTTCGGCGCATTTGTAGCGCCTTATCTCCGGGTTGCCGGCGCATATGCGGCTGGCCAGCGTTTGGCCAAACCGCAGATTGGTTTTCTTTTGTATGATTCCTGCGATTTTCCGGGGCGGTGGGGAATGGGAAAATAATTGCATATAGTTACATCCTCTGTGTTTGGAATGTTTTTATATGCATTTCTTCGTTGACAAGGATATTCGGCTTTGGTAGGTTCACACAAACTTCAGCGGGAGGGAAGGCTGTGGGAATCGTCAGGCATGACTCGGTCCCGGGGATGAGCCGGGTGGTGGCTCACCAGGGGGTATTGTACTTCACCGGCCACGGCGCGCGACCGGAGTTCGTGACGCCCAGGGAACAGACCGCCGCCGTCCTCCAAAGGCTGGAAGAACTGCTGGTCCGCTTCGGCTCGGACAAGGAGCACGTGCTCAACGCCCTGATATTCGTCAAGGACATCTCGGCGTACCCCGAGGTCAGCGAGGTCTGGCAGTCGTGGATTCCCGCGGAGCATGCGCCCGCCTGTACGCTGGTGGAGGCCAGGATTTCCCAGGAGTCCGCCTGGGTGGAAATCACCCTGACCGCCGCGGTCAGGGATTACGCGGAAGCCCCGTCGGCGGGGCGGGAAGGATAAGCGATGCAGGATGTTACCCCGGAAGCCATCCGCGAGAATCTGGTGGCGCAACCGCAAAATTGCGAAGGTTGGCTGCAATACGGCCTAGCCCTGCATGCGCAGGGGCGGCTTGCGGAGGCGCGGGAAGCCTTCTCCCGGGGCCTGAGCGTCAACCCCTTCCATGTCCAGCTGCGCCAGCAGCGCGGGCGCAAGTTCATGGCCAGCCATTTCTGGCAGGCTGTCAGCGATTTTACCCTGGTCACCCGCCTTGAGCCTTCGTTCTGGGAGGCCTGGTATTACATGGGCGTCGCGTACGCGGTTCACGGCGAAGACGCGGAGGCGAACCGCTGCTTCACCCGCTGTCTGCAGGAAGCCCGGGCGGCGGGGGACTCCCTGGTGCCGGTGGTGGACTGGCTGTACACCACCCGCGTGCGGCTGGGGGACGAAAATGGCGCGCGGGAAGCGCTCAGCCACGCGGAGATCGCCGCCGCGAACCCCGAAGACGAGGATTATTCCTATGCCCGCCGCCTGCTGCTGTACAAGGGGATGCTGGGTGAAGACGACTTCTTCGACGAAGCCGTCCTCAGGCAGCGTGGAACCTATGAAATCGACTACGTGACGCAGGCCTACGGCCTGGCCTTCCACCGCATGAGCGGCGGAAAGCGGCAGGAAGCCGTCGCTCTGCTGAAAGACATCGTTTCCCACGATCAATACCCCACGGCCTTCGCCTGGCTGATGGCCAACAGAGACCTGAAGGAACAGGGGATTGAAATAAGACCGGAGGTGAACTCATGAAAAAACTGCTGAC
>JAAZAQ010000167.1 GCA_012514225.1 Clostridiales bacterium
ATGGCTTTCTTTGCGATGCGCTGGCAGTCGCTCACGCTCATCAGCTGGCTGCGCACGCAGTTGCCGCTGACGGGGAAGGCCGCGTCGCGCGGCAGGAGCTCCCCCCAGGGCAGCGAATGGACGAAATCGAACAGCTCCTCGAAGCGATTGACCGGCCGTTCGCCCAGCACCATCAGCACACGGTCGGCGCAGGCCAGCCAGAGGTTGGCCCGGAACGCGCCTTCCGGGTCCGCCTCGAAACGCGCCCCGCCCTGGCCGGCTGACGCCTTGAAGCCCAGCTGTTCCAGTTCCTTTTTGACCAGGCCCTCCAGGCCGAAGGCGGCCGTCGCCATCCATTCCATCCCTTTCACCTCGCCCCGCCATTATACGACATGGCGCTTTTTCAAAAAACCTGTCCGTGAACTCCGGTTTGCGTGTACAATCAAGAAGGAGGGAACGAAATGAGCAGAGCCGTTTTGATTGTGTTGGATTCCGTCGGCGCGGGCGCGCTGCCCGACGCGGGGAAATACGGGGACGAAGGCGCAAACACCCTGGGGAACACCGTGAAGGCGACCGGGTTGCGCCTGCCCAACCTGGAGAGGATGGGTCTAGGCGCCATCCCGCAGGCCGCGCTGCCGGAGCATCCGGAGGCCAGGGGGCTCAGCGCCCGGCTGCGGGAGCGGGCGCCGGGAAAGGATACGACGACCGGCCACTGGGAAATGGCAGGCGTCACGCTGCGCGCGCCTTTCCCCACCTTTCCGGACGGGTTCCCGGAGGAGCTCATCTCCAGATTCGAGGCAGCCATCGGCACGAAAACCCTGGGAAACTTCGCCGCCAGCGGGACCGCCATCATCCAGCAGCTGGGGGAAGAGCACGTCAGGACCGGCTATCCCATCGTATACACCTCGGCGGACTCGGTCTTCCAGATCGCCGCACACGAGGAGGTCGTGCCGCTTGTGAAGCTGTATGAAATCTGCGAAACCGCGCGGGACCTGCTCACCGGGGAATACGCGGTCGGCCGGGTCATCGCCAGGCCCTTCGTGGGCGGGCGCGCGGGGGAGTTCACGCGCACGGCGGCGCGGAGGGACTTCTCCCTTCAGCCCCCGGGGTGCACGGTGCTGGACGACCTGAAGTCCGCGGGCAGGGAGGTCGTCGGCATCGGGAAAATCGAGGACATCTTCGCCGGACGCGGGCTGACGCAAAGCGACCACGCCGCCGGCAACAAGGCCTGTATCGCGGCGACGCTGCAGGCGCTGGAGCGGCCTTTCGAGGGGCTGCTCTTCGTCAATCTCGTGGACTTCGACATGGTGCACGGCCACCGGCGGGACGCGGAGAACTACGCCCGCGCCCTGAGGGAGTTTGACGACGCGCTGCCGGGCATCATGAAAGCCATGAGCCCAGGGGACCTGTTGCTCATCACGGCGGACCACGGCTGCGACCCGACCTTCAAAGGCACGGACCACACGCGGGAACACGCGCCCCTGCTCGCCTGGAAAAGGGAAACCAGGCGCCACCGCCACCTGGAAGACCGTGAGACCTTCGCGGACATCGCCGCCACAATCGCCGACTTTTTCGGGCTCGGGGAACGCTACGGCGCGTCGTCCTTCCTTAAGGAACTGGAGGGTTTGTCATGACGGAGTACAAGGAAATCAAGCGCGCGGCCGGCATCGTGCAGCACAGCTGCGGCCCGGCGGACATCGCCGTCATCCTGGGCAGCGGCCTGGGCGGCTATGAGGAGCAGCTGATGAACCCCGCGGAAATCGAGTACGACGACATCCCCGGCTTTCCGCTGTCCACCGTGCCGGGGCATGCGGGCAAGTTCATCGTGGGCACCGTCAGGGACAAGCGGGTGTTGGTGATGTCCGGGCGCTTCCACAGTTACGAGGGCTACAGCATGGAGAAGGTGACCCTGCCCGTGCGGGTGATGAGCATGATCGGCGTCAAGACGCTCATCGTCACCAACGCCGCGGGCGCGGTCAACGAGTCCTTCAAGCCCGGGGACCTGGTCATCATCGATGACTACATCAATCTCTCCGGCCGAAACCCCCTGCGGGGGAAAAACCTGGACCGCTTCGGCCCCCGCTTTCCGGACATGACCTACGCCTATGACCCGGAGCTGCGGGCGGTCGCGGAGCAGGAGGCGAAAAAGCTGGGCATCGACGTGCGCCACGGGGTGTACTGCTGGATGAACGGCCCCAGTTTCGAAACCCCGGCGGAAATCCGTATGGCGCGCATCCTGGGCGCGGACCTGGTCGGCATGTCCACGGTGCCGGAGACCATCGTCGCCCGGCACTGCGGGATGCGCGTGCTGGGCATCAGCAGCGTCACCAACATGGCCGCCGGGGTGCTGGATACTCCGATCAACCACGAGGAGGTGCTGGCGGTGGGCGAGGCCGTCCGCGAGCCCTTCCGCAAGCTGGTCGACGCCGTCATCGATACCATGCCCGAAAGCCCTGTGTTCGAGATGTGATGAGCCGCCGATACGCCAAACGCCCGGGACCATCCCGGGCGTTTGCTTTGCCATTTGACGCTACATGCGGATTTTCGCGCCGAACGCCTCGCCCGCCTGGCGTACGACGCGCTCCATCACCGCGGTGACCTCCGCGTCCTCAAGCGTCTTCTCCGGGCTTCGCAGCGTCAGGGAGAAGGCGGCGGACTTGGTGCCTGCCTCCAGCGTCCCACCGCGGAAGACGTCGAACAGCCTGGCGTCCTCCAGCAGGTCGCCCGCGGCGGCCTTCAGCAGGTCGAGGACCGGTAGCAGCGGCTGTCCTTCCGGCAGCACCAGCGCCAGGTCCCGCGTGACGGCGGGCGTGCGGGGAATGGGCTTGACCGTGCCGAAGGGTCGGGCCAACCGGCTGAACATCTCCAGGTCGATTTCGGCGAGATACGCCCTGCGCGTCATGCCGAAGCGCTCCGCCGTGGCCGGATGCGCTTCGCCCACCCGGG
>JAAZAQ010000168.1 GCA_012514225.1 Clostridiales bacterium
ATCGCCGCCGTGTTCCAGGACTTCAAGCTGTTTTACCTGAGCGTCGGGGACAACATCACTTGCGGGCAGCCGGAGGACCGGGAGAGGCTGGAGGCCGTTGTGCGGGAAGTCGGCCTTGAAAGCAAGGCGGCTTCGCTACCCAGGGGGCTTTCCACCCCCCTTGGCAAGGCCTTCGAGGAAGGGGCGGTGGAGCTGTCCGGCGGTGAGCGGCAAAAGGCGGCCCTCGCCCGGGCGCTGTACAAGGACGCCCCGCTGCTAATCCTGGACGAGCCCACCTCGGCACTGGACCCGCTGGCCGAGGCGGAGGTCTACGGGCAGATGGACCGCATGGCGGGGGACAACACCGCGCTGTTCATATCCCACCGCATGAGCAGCAGCGTGTTCTGCGACCGGATTCTGGTGCTGGACGAAGGGCGGGTGCAGGCGTTCGACACCCACGCCGCCCTGATGAAGGACGAAGATGGGCTGTACGCCCGGCTGTTCCGCTCCCAGGCGGAGCACTACCGGCTGAACCGGGAATAAATACGCCGGGTGTTATCCGGCCAGCCCGGTCTCCTCCAGCCGCGCGCTCTCCCCCATCCCCAGCAGCTCCCCCGCCAACCCTTCCTGGCGCAGCCAGGCGTCCTGCAGCTCCGCGCTGGAGAAAATCAGGGGCATGCGGGAATGCACGCGGGCGGGGGCGCCTTGCGCGTCCCGGGTGATGATGACGAACTCCCGGACCGATTCGCCGGGAAACCACAGCGCGGCCATGCGCAGCAGCCCGCCTTCGGACAGGCCGAACAGGTGGGGCTTCTTGTCGGGGGACCACTCGTAAAACGCCTTCGCCGGCACCAGGCAGCGGGCGACCCGCAGCCGCGGGGCGAACAGGGGGCTTTCCGCCGCGGTCTCGCTGCGGGCGTTGATCAGCAGCCTTTTCAAGAACGCGGGTTTGTGCCCGAAGCGCATCGGCGCCAGGCCCTCCGCGGTCAGGACCGGGGCGACCTGGCTGGGCAGGACGTCGCCGTCCCGAACCGTGATTTCCGGGTGCTCCAGCATCAACTGCCGGACGGCCTCCCGGAAGGAGAGGTTTTCATCCTCCGTCGCGATGTGGTACTTCCCGCACATGGCCCATTTCCTCCACAAACCAGCGCTGCGCGTCGTCCTGGAACAGGTAGGTCTCGTGCCGACCGATACGCACAGTATACCGCATCCCCTGCCCGCCGGTCTTGGTGGCGTGCGCCTGCCGGCGCTCCAGCACCCGGTCGATTTCCATTTTCCTGCCCTGGAACACCAGGGAAGTGGGCGTGATGAGGCCGTTCTCATCGGTCTCCTGCGCCACCCGGACGTAGGTTTTGCGCGCTTCCATCCGCCCTTACCCCCTCCCCCGCATCGCGCCCAGCGGCTGCAGGGCATGGTCGTCCACCGGGTTGAGGTCCGCCGTCGCCCGGTCGCACAGCATCAGCCCCCGGCGCACGGCGTTGTGACCCCAGCGCGCGCGGATGCCGTCCAGCGCGCCCTCCAGCTCCCGCTCCCTGCGCTGCCGCGGGGGCACCCACAGGGGCAGCTGCACGCGGGCCTGCGTGCTTTGCAGGTCGCTGCCGCACACGCCCAGGGAGCGCAGGGGCAACTCCCAGGGGTAATGCCGCCGCAGCAGGCCCAGCGCCGCCTGCGCGATATCCGTGCCCGTGTCGCTCGCCACGGACAGGCGGCACTGGCGCCCCAGGCTGTTGAGCTCGCTGTCCCGCATCCAGACGGACACGGTGGCGCAGGCGAAATGGTGCGCGCGCAGGCGGGCGGCCACGCTGTCGCTGAGCAGGTAGAGAACGGCCTTGGCTTCCTCCTCATCCTTCAGGTCCCGGGGCGTGGTGGTGGAGTTGCCGATGGACTTGATTTCGTCGGCCTCCTCGGCGCACAGCACAGGGCTGTCGTCCTCCCCCCGGGCAAAGCGCTGCAGCATCAGGCCGTTTTTGCCCAGGGCTCCGCGCAGCAGTTCCTCCGGCGCCCGGGCCAGTTCCCCGATGGTGTACACGCCCAGCTCCGCCAGGCGCCGCCGGGTGGCCCGGCCGGCGTAGAGCAACTCGTCCACCTTCAGGGGCCAGACCTTGTCGCGGTAGTTCTCCGGCGTGATGACGGTGGTGGCGTCCGGCTTGCGCAGGTCGGAGCCCAGCTTGGCGAACACCTTGTTGAAGCTGACCCCGATGGAGACGGTGATGCCCAGTTCCTCAAGGGCGCTGTTGCGGATTTGCGCAGCGATTTCCTCCCCGCTGAGGGCGTGCCCGCTGACGTCCAGCCAGCTTTCGTCCAGCCCGAAGGGCTCCACCCGGTGGGTATAGCGGCGGTAAATGGCGCGCATCTTGCGCGAATAAAGCAGGTATTTGCGCTGGTCGGCGGGCACGAGGACGAGGCCGGGGCACTTCTGCCGCGCCTGCCAGATGGCTTCCCCCGTGACGACGCCGCACTTCTTGGCCTGGGCGGACTTGGCCAGGATGATGCCGTGGCGCAGCTTCGGGTCCCCGCAGACGGCGACGGGCCGGTCTTTCAGCCGCGG
>JAAZAQ010000169.1 GCA_012514225.1 Clostridiales bacterium
ACGACGCCGCGGAGACGATTCTGCTGAGCATCCTATACGGCGGGCAGTTCAGGGCGATGCCCCCCCGGCTGAAAAGCGACAACTACGAGGGGATGCAGCTCATCCGCCCGCTGTATTTCGTGCGGGAAAAGGCGGTGAAAGCCTGGCTGGACGCCTGCGGCGTCACCGCCATTACCTGCGCCTGCCGGGTGACCCAAAGCGAGCGGGGGGGCAAGCGCGCGGAAATCAAGGCGCTCATCGCCGGCCTGGAGCGCGCGCACCCCGACGTGGTGGACAACATCGTCGCATCCTCGCGGCGGGTGGACCTGGGCACGCTGCTGAGCTACGTCGGCCCGGACGGCCAGGAGCGCTCCGCCATGGACGCGCTGCTGGCGCCGCGGGACGGGGACGTCGCACTGGAACAAGTTGACAGGATGTTTTGAGGCCGTCATAATGCCCCTATCCGGTGCGGGAGGGAAAACATGCCAGACAGGAAAATCGCGATTCTGACCGATTCGGGCTCGGACGTTCCGGCGGATTTCACGGCGCGGCACAACATCTTCGTCGCGCCCTTGAAAATCATCTACAAGGACAGGGAATACAACGACCGGGTGGACATCACGCCGGATGAGATTTACCGGCGGCTGGGGGAGGAGATTCCGCGCACCTCACTGCCCGACCCCGCCTACGTCAACGGCCTGTTCGAGCGGATGACGGCGGAGGGCTACGACACGGTGCTCGTCATCACCATCTCCTCCGGGCTTTCCGGCACCCACAACCTGCTGCGCATGCTGGCGGAGGAATACGGCAAGCTCGACGTGCGCATGGTGGACACCCTCAACATCGGCATCGGCTCCGGGCAGCAGGTGATGCTGGCCGCAGAAATGCTCAGTGAAGGGGCCGACCTGGAGGCCATCCTGAAAACGCTGGGGCAATGCATCCGGGAGTCCAGGATTTATTTCTGCCTGGACACGCTGGAATACCTGGCAAAGGGCGGCCGCATCGGGAAGGTTTCCGCCCTCCTGGGCACGGTGCTGCGCATGCGGCCCGTCATCAGCTGCAACGCGGAGGGCATTTACGAGACAGTCGCCAAGGTGCGCGGCAGCGCCCAGGCCCTGGCGAGGACCGTGTCCATCGCCGTGCAGGAAGCCGGGAAACACGTCCGCTTTGCCGTCGCGGTCGCGCACGGCAGCGCGAAGGCCGAGGCCGCCCGCGTGCTGGAGGAACTCAAGCGCCGCCTGCCCCAGTGCGAGCGCTTCATCCAGACGGACGTCAGCCCGGCGTTGAGCGTGCACACCGGCCCCGGGCTCATCGGCATCGCGGTGCAGGCGCTGCCCGCCTGAGCCGCGCCAGAACCCGGACGCTCCCATCGAAAAAGCCGCTGTCCAGCGGCTTTCTTCATACGGAGGTTGAACGGGCGATTTACTTCCAGAGGCCGTCCGGGTAGACGCCCTGGGCGGTCAATTCCCGCAGCGCCTTCTCGACCAGCGGCCGGTCGGAGGCGTTGGTCACGCCGAACCAGCGGTCCCCGGA
>JAAZAQ010000170.1 GCA_012514225.1 Clostridiales bacterium
AGCACCTTGTCGCCCGTCACCATCCCGTGGGTGACGGCGGCCCCCGCGGGCAGCGCGCTCAAGAGCAGTAGCAGCGCGGCCAGCGCGCAGCCCAGGCGGCGAAGCGTCGCCCTGATGGCGGGTCTTTTGATGCGCATGTGGTTCTCCTCCGTACTTCAACACGCCGTGCCGGCGGGTGGCAACTTTCTATTGGGCATTCTATTACAGAATCATTACAAGGTCAAGAAAATGTTTGAAACGGTTTTATCCGCGCCGCCGGAGCCGGATTCGCGCAGGCGCGGCAGCCTCCCCGCGCTCCGGCAGGCAAAAAGCACCCGGCGAATGGCGCGCCGGGCGGGTTTGAGGGTTCCCTGGCGGCGGCACCCGTCCTGCGCGGACAGGCTTTATTTACGGGGCATCCCCGCCCGCGCCGTGGGAGCCGCGGACGACCAGGACGGTGTCCAGCAGGACGGTTTCGTTCTCCTCCGAGCCACCGATTTTCCGAATCAGCATTTCCGCCGCGGCGTAGCCCATCCGGAAGGTCTGCTGCTTGATGGTGGTCAGGGGCGGGCTGACATTCTCCATCCAGTCGAAATCGTCAAACCCGATCAGGCCGACATCCTCGGGAATCCGCAGCCCGTTCGCCCGGATGGCCCGCAGCGCCCCCATCATCATGACGTTGTCCGCCGCGAAAATCGCGTCGGCCTTCGCGTCGATCAGCGCCTGCGCGCAGGTCATCCCGTTCTGAAGCGAGTAATGCCCGCTCAGCAGGACCATCCCGGCGTCGACGGCGAACCCGAGGCGGCGCATCCCTTCCAGGTATCCGGCGTGGCGCTGGCGGCCGGTCGCCGTCCCGGAGCCCCCGATGAAGCCGATTCTCCGTTTCCCGCACCGCGCGAAGAGGCCGAGCGCCTCGACGACCCCGGTCAGGTTGTCGCTGGCGACGCAGGGGAAGTGTACGTCCGACCTTCGGTCCAGCAACACGAAGGGAAGCTCCAGCTCCCGGATGGTCCCCAGCTGCGCCTCGTTGAGCGACGTGGGCACGATGATGACCCCGTCAATCCACCGCTGCCGCAGCACCTGGGCCGAGCGGAGGCTGGCCTCCTGGTCGCTGTGGGGGTCGTAGGTGGAGACCACGACCTCGTACCTGGTTTCCAGCGCCTTTTTCCGGACGCCCATGATGACGTCCATGTAGAAATAGTTGGCGTTCGTGTTGCTCTCGTCGCTGGGGATGATGAGGGCGATCGTCCTGGACTTCTTCGTCCGAAGCATCCGCGCGGCGATGTTGGGCCGGTACCCGATCGAATCGGCGGCCGAGAAGACCTTGTCGCGGCTGGCCTTGGACACCTTGCGCGTGCCGTTGAGCACATGGGATACGGTCGCGGTGGACAGCCCGGTCATTTCGGCGATTTTTCGGATGCCCATCCCTCACCTCACAAGCCAGACGTCCTCTTGGGGGGTGCTGAGCATCCTGCAGCCGTCCTTCGTGATGACGACGACCTCCTCCTGGCACAGGCGCCCGTGCGAGGTGATGATGGCGGGCTCCATGGTGAACGTCATTCCCTCCTCAAGCCGCATGTCCAGCTCCGTTCCCTCGAACGCGCTGCCCATGCGCATGCCGCCCTCGTGCGCGAAGGTGCCCAGCTCGTGGCCCAGCCCGCGCACATTCGGGAAGCCCAGGCGCTCGAACACGGCGTTCGCCGCGTCCAGGGGAACCGTCGTGTGCACCCCCGGCCCCGCCGCGACGACCGCCTTGCGGATGGCCTCCTGCACCGCGAAAAAGGCGTCCCGCACCTCCTGGGGCGGCGCGGTTTCCCCGTCACCCAGCACGTAGTAGGAGCGCTGGTTGTCCGACGCAAAACCGTCGAGCCGCAGGCCGAAGTCCACGTTGACCAGGTCCCCCGGTTGCAGGAAAACGTCCGCGGGCGGCCGCTTGCACAGGTAGCTGGACCGGGTGCCGACGGAGACGAAAGGGTTGCCCAGCTGCGGCCAGGAGTACCCCGCGCCGAGCAAATGGACCTGCTCCTGGAAATATTGCTGGATGTCATACCCGGACATGCCGCTGCGGATGGCGCCGCGGGATTTCTCGTAGACACCCATGGCCATCTGCACGGCGCGGCGGATGCCCTCAACCTCCCTGGGGCCCTTCTGCCCGCGCACGCGCTTCATGATGCCGGCCGAGGATACGGTTTCCCCCTTGAACCCCGCGGCCTCCAGGCACCTGGTCAGCCGACGGTACTGCGTCAGGGACAGACCGTCCGCGGAGGGGTCCACCTGCGAAAAGTTCAGCGCGACCTTGTGAAGCGGGCCGAAACCACGGATGGCTTCCACCAGCTTCTCGTCGAAATCGGCCGCGGCGGTGATGGTTTCGCTGTGCGCCCCGTAGGCCTCCGCCTCCTCCGCGTCCAGCGGCCCGACCACGCACACGCTTTTCCGCCTGCCAACCAGCAGGGCGACCAGCGAAAGCCCCTCCGCGGGCAGGAGGAACATCAGGGCGGGCTCCGTCGTGAAATGCGTTTCCCGGCTGATGCTGATCCACAAATCCACGCCGAACTCGTTCAATGCGCCATAGGCGCGGTCCATCCGTTCCCGAATCAGCCCTGTTTCGAACATAGTCTCATTCCTTTCTGTACGCGCGTGCAGGCGGTGAAATGCCCCGACTCCACCTCGACGAGTGCCATGTCGCTTTCCAGGCACTCGTCCGCCCGGTAGCCGCACCTGGAGTAAAACGTGCATCCCCTTGGCAGGTGAATCGGGTCGGGCATGTCGTTTCCGGGCTGGATGTGCGGCCGCCCGGCTTCCACCCGCGGGTCGGGGATGGGAATCGCCGAGAGGAGGAACTCCGTGTAGGGATGGAGCGGCTTTCTGTACAATCTGGCCGACTCGGTGACCTCGACCAGCCTCCCTAGGTACATCACGGCCACCCGGTCGGACATGTACTTGACCACCGAGAGGTCGTGTGCGATGAACAGGTAGGTCAATTGCAGCGAGTCCCTCAGCTCCTTGAACAGGTTGATGATCTGCGCCTGGATGGACACGTCGAGCGCGGAAATCGGCTCGTCACAGACCAGGAAGACCGGGTCGAGCGCCAGCGCCCTGGCGATTCCGATGCGCTGCCTCTGGCCGCCGGAGAATTCGTGCGGGAAACGGTTCATGTGCTCCTTGTTCAGGCCCACCATCTCCAGCAGCTCGACGACCCGGTTCGTCCGGAGCTCCGGCGTCAGCATCCCGTGGATGACCATTCCCTCCGCGATGATTTCCTTGATGGTCATCCGCGGGTTGAGCGAAGAGTAGGGGTCCTGAAAGACCATTTGCGCTTTTCTGGCGTACGCCTTCTTTTCTTCGCGGCTGTCGCCCAGCAGGGGCCTGCCCTCGAAGAAAATCTCCCCTGCGGTTGCCGGATACAGCAGCTTGACCACCCGCCCCAGCGTGGTCTTGCCGCAGCCGGACTCCCCCACCAGTCCCAGGATTTCCCCGCGCCGAATTGAAAAGCTGACCCTGTCGACCGCCTTGACCGTCAGGCCAGCCCCGACGTCGAAGTACTTGCACAGGCCGCGCACTTCCAGCAATGTTTCGCCCGTCACCCCGTCCTCCTCCCCCGGATGGTTTCAGCCGGCGCCCTCTGCGGCCGGTCGAGCAGCCAGCAGGCAGCCGCGTGCCCCTTTTCCCGCACCGTGGTCCGCGGCATCTCCGAAAAGCAGACCCGCATGGACTGCTCGCAGCGCGGCGCGAAAGGGCAGCCCGCCGGCGGGTTGAGCATATCCGGGGGCGTCCCCACGATGTAGGTCAGCGGCGTCACGCCGTCCTCGTCCAGCCTGGGCACGGCGTCCAGCAGGCAGCGCGTGTAGGGGTGCAGGGTCTTTTCAAAGACGTCGAGGATGCCGCCGGTTTCCACGATGCACCCGCCGTACATCACGGCGACGCGCTGCGCCATCCCCGCGACGATGCCCATGTTGTGGGTGATCAGGAGCAGGGCCATCCCCTGATCCTCGTTGAGCCGCTTGAGGGTGCCCAGGATTTGGGACTGGATGGTCACGTCCAGCGCCGTCGTGGGCTCGTCCGCGACCAGAAGCTTGGGCTGCATCGCGATTGCCTGCGCGATCATGACGCGCTGGCGCATGCCGCCGGAGAGCTGGTAGGGATACTGGCCGAACCGCTTCTCGGGGTTGGGGATGCCGACCTCCCGGAGCAGCGAAACCGCGCGCTCCCGCGCCTGGGCGGTGGTGACGCTGACGTGCGCGCGGATTCCCTCGATGATCTGGCGCCCGACCTTCAGGGTGGGGTTCAGGCTGGTCATCGGGTCCTGGAAGACGTAGGCGATTTCCTTGCCCTTGAACTGCTTGAGCTGCCGGAAGCTGAGCGCCGTCAGATCCGTACCCCGGTAGACCGCGCTTCCGCCCTTGATATAGGCGGGCGGGGGCAGCAGCTTGACGATGGACTGGGTCATGACGCTTTTTCCGCTGCCGGACTCCCCGACGATGGCGACGCGCTCGCCCTCGCGCATGGCGAAGTCGACGCCCCGCACCGCCTGGACCTCCCCCGCGTAGGTCCTGAAGGAGACCGAGAATTGGTTCAGCCGCAGCAACTCGCTCATGCTTTCAACCTGCTCAATGGCGTAGTTTGGGATCCAGCGCGTCCCTCAGGCCGTCCCCGATCAGCTGGAGGGACAGCATCGTCAGGCTGATGCAGATGCAAGGAATCAGCAGCCGCATCGGGTAGGTGTACACGCTCTTGGTGCCCATGCTGACCAGCAGGCCCCAGGAGGTCTGGGGCGACTTGATGCCGATGCCGATGAAGCTCAGGAAGGCCTCCGAGAAGATGGCGCCCGGAATCGCGAAGGTCATGTTGATGATGATGACGCCCATCATGTTGGGAATCATGTGCTTGGTGATGACCCGCCTGCGGTCCGCGCCCAGGGAATCCGCTGCCAGGACATAGTCCTCGTTCTTCAAGGAGAGAATCTGCCCCCTGACCAGCCGCGCCATGGACAGCCAGCCGGTCAGTGTCAGCGCCAGCACCATCGGCAGAATGCCGGAGCCGGTCACCATCATCAGCAGCGTCACCCAGACCAGGTAGGGGAAGGCCATCAGGAACTCCACCACCCGCATGATGAGCGCGTCGACCCTGCCGCCGACAAGCCCGGCAATGCTGCCGACCAGGATGCCGATGGAGGCCTGCAGCACGGCCGCGAGAATCCCGATGAGGATGGATACCCTGCCCCCAATCCAGACCCGCGCCCACAGGTCCCGTCCCAATTCGTCGGTCCCGAACCAGTGTTGCCAGGACATCCCCTGGTTGGACTGGCCCAAATCCGTCGCGTCGTAGTCGGACGGCGCGAGCAGCGGGCCCAAAAAGGCCAGCAGGACAAACAGCAGCAGGATGACCACGCCGGCGACCGCGGCCTTGCTTTGGCGGAACCGCCTCCAGGAATCCTGGAGGTAGGTCAGGCTGGGGCGTCGGATTTCCTCCGCCGCCTCCCGCACCACGCCGACGTGCTCGAAGCGCCTGTCCTGCTTGCCCGCGATTTCAGGCTGCATCTCAACCCTCCAGTTTGATGCGCGGGTCGATGAGAAGGTAAACAAAATCAACCAACAGGTTCATGACGACCAGGAAGGCCGCGAAGAAAATCGTCAAGCCGACGATCAGCGTGTAGTCGAGGTTCTGCACCGAGGTGACGTAATGCCGGCCCAGGCCGGGAATCGCGAACACGTTTTCCACGACGAAAGTGCCGGTGATGACGCTGGCCACCATCGGCCCCAGCAAGGTCACGATCGGCATCAGCGCGTTCCTAAGTTGGTGCACGAAGACGATGCGCCGCTTGGACAGGCCCTTAGCGTTGGCGGTCTTCACGTAATCGGCGGAGATGACCTCCAACATGCTGGTGCGCGTGTACTTCGCGATGGTCGCCAGCATCCCCAGGCCCAGCGAGAACGTCGGGAGGACGGTGTAGGCGAAGCCCCTGTACTGGGCGACCGGGAACCACTTCAGCCGGACGGCGAACAGGTACTGGATGAGGAAGCCGACGATGAAGGAGGGGATGGAGGTGCCGATGATGGCGATGACCATCGTCAGGGTGTCCATCGCCTTCCCCCTGCGGTAGGCCGCGACAATCCCCAGCAGCAGCCCGAAGGTCAGCGCGAAGCCGATGGCCCGCAGGCCCAGGTCCAGGGAATAGGGAAAGGCGTCGGCGATGATCTGGTTGACCGATACGGCGCGGATTTTGTAGGAGATGCCCAGGTCGCCCCTGAGCAGGTTGCCCAGGTAGGTGAAATATTGCTCGTACACGGGCCGGTCGAGCCCGTAGTACGCGTAAATCGCCTCCTTGTTCCCCGCCTGCATCTTCTCGCTGGTAAACGGGCTGCCCGGAATCAGCTTCACCAGGAAAAAGGAAGCCGTGACCAGCAGAAAGACCATCAGCAGGGCCATCAGGACGCGCCTGACCGCATATTTCAACAGCTTCATTCTTCACCCGCCCGAGCGTCCGGGACCTGACGGAAGGGATGCGGGGGCGCCCGCAGGCCGGGCGCCCCCGCTGCGCGTTACTTGGTGACTTTCGCGTACCTGAAGTCGAACCGGGCGCCGAACGTGTTCACGTAGAGGTCTTCAACCTGCGGGCTGATGACGTAGGCCCCGCGGCTGACGTACAGGGGGATGATGGGCGCGCGCGTCAGCAGGATTTCCTCGGCCTTGACGAACATCTCGTTGCGCTTGGCGAAATCCTGCTCCTTGTTGGCGTCGAGCATGAGCTGGTTGTATTCCTCGTCCACCCAGCCTGTCTTGTTCCAGCCGCCGTTGCTGTTCCACATGTCCAGGTAGGTGAAGGGGTCGTCGTAGTCGGGGCCCCAGCCGGTCCGGACGATGTCGTAGGGCTGGTTGTAGAGGTTCTCCCAGTACTGGGTGAACTCCAGCTGCCGGACGCTGACCTTGACCCCCAGCGTCTGCGACCAGATGTTCTGGAAGTACTCCGCCAGCGTGCGCTGCAGGTCGCCGGCGGTCGTGAAGAAGTCGAAAACGGGCAGGTCCTCGGCGGACGCGTAGCCCAGCTCCTGCATCGCCTTGGCCAGGTACTCCTTGGCGGCCTCGGGGTCGGCCTTGACCTTGTGGTACTTGTCGGTCACGTCGTGGCTGTCTCCCCACTTCCCGCCCAGCTCGTCGGAAATCACGGGGTTGATGACCCCGGTGAAGGGGGCGTTCTGCGGATACATCGCCTTGACCAGCCCCTCGCGGTCGATGGAGGAGGACAGCGCCATGATGAAGTTCCGGTTGGACGTGAACTTCGCGGTTTCCTCACTGGTCCCCTTGTGGCTCAGGGCGATGAACTGCACGCCGCCCGCGTTGTAGTGCGAGAAGCCCGGGGTTCCCTCGTAGGAGGGCATCATGTCCGGGGAGGGGATGTCCATCCACAGCAGGTCCCCGTTGTCGAACATGTTCTTCATGGTGTTGGGGTCGGTAATCGTGATGATTTCAACCGTGTCGAAGGTGATGGAGTTCGCGTCCCAGTAGTCCGCGTTTTTCACGAAGACCATCTTGTCGTTGTGCGCCCACTCCTGCATCAGGTAGGGCCCGTTGCTCGCGAAGGTGCCCGCGTCATTGCCGTACGCGTTGCCGTGCTGCTCGACCAGGTCCATGCGGATGGGATACATGGGGCTGGACGTGAAGAGGGTGACCATGAAGGGAAAGGGCGAGCTGAGCGTCACTTCCAGGGTCTTGTCATCGACGACCTTCACGCCCAGCTCCGACACGTCCATCTCGCCCTTGTTGATGGCTTCCGCGTTCTTGATGGGGAAAATCAGGTAGGCCAGGTCCATTGCGTCCTTGCGCGTAAGCATCCGGGCCCAGGTGTCGGAGAAATCCTTCGCGGTGACGGGGACGCCGTCGGACCATTTCGCGTCCCTAAGGTGGAAGGTGTACGTCAGGCCGTCCGCCGAAACCTCGTAGCTCTCCGCCATCCCGGGCTCGATTTTCCCGTTCTTGGCGTTCAGCAGGCCTTCGAAAGCAAGAAGCAGAGCGGTCGAAGTGTTGGAATCGTTGCCGATGTGCGGGTCCATGGAAATGGGCTCCGAACCGAGGCCGACCCGGATGGAACTGCCTTCCTCCGCCAGGGAAACGGACAGCAGGCCCGCCAGCAGCACCGTCACAATCAGCATGGACAGCAGCTTTTTCATTTTTCCTCCTTCTTCTTTACCTTGTGGTTCAGTCAATGAAAGCGTGCGCGCCGGTTTTGTCATTGTCCGCCAAACCCACCTCCTTGTCCCGTCGGCTTGTGATGATGGAATCGGGTGCGCAGGCCGGCCCCGCCCGGTTTCCGTGCCTGGAAACCGCGGCCGGCCCTCAGGTTCAGCCTCTCCCGCCGCCGGCAAGCCAGCGCAGCAGGTTGTCCCACAGCCGGGGATAGTGCTCCCACTGGTGCATCGCCCGGGGCGCCCAGTGCGGCGCGCAGTCCGTCGCGTAGGCCAGGGTCCTTCCCTTTCCGTATTCCCAGAGGGCGATGATGGG
>JAAZAQ010000171.1 GCA_012514225.1 Clostridiales bacterium
ATACCTGTCCTCCAGTGGAATCCATTCGGAGAGGAAGCGCGCCGCTTGCTCCGGGTTCCGCCTCGCAATCCGCTCCAGCCGCACGCCGCGCGGCGCGTCCAGGAAGACCTTCAGGGAGTAGTACCGCCGCAAGTCCGGGTGCAGGCAGTAGGCGCCTTCGACGATGACAAGCCGTGTAGGCGCGGCGTCCACCCGCGTCAGGACGCCGCTTTTGCAGTCATAACGGCGATAGGTGAAGGGGCGGCCTGACTTCAGCTGCTCCAGCACCTCACCGGCCAGCCGCTCCCGGTCCATGTTGCCGCCCGGCTCCGACAGCCGCTCTTTGGTTCGCTGGCGGGCCTGCAGGAAGAAGTCGTCGGCATGGAACAGCGCACTGCCGGGGAAGCGCTCGGCCAGGCGGCCCGCCAGCCGGCTTTTCCCCGCCCCGCAGGGCCCGTCAATCCCGACGACGGCCCGCCCGTCCGTCTCGAGCCGAGCGGCCACAACCGCCGCCAGCTCCTCAAATCCCGCGGGCATCTCAGCGCTCCTCGCGGAAATAATTCACGCCGCAGCCCGCCGGCTGCTGGTTCTCCCGCCGCAGGCGCACGCTGGAGACAACCAGCACCAGGCAGGTGACGATGAAGGGCAGCATGGTGAACAGCGCGGCGGGGATGTCCACCACATCCTTGGGCACATACAGCCGCAGCACCGACAGCGCGCCGAAGACCAGGCTGCCCGCCGCCGCGCGCAGCGGTTTCCAGGCCGCGAAAATGACCAGCGCCATCGCGATCCACCCCTGCCCGGCGACGATGTTGGGCTGCCAGTTGCCCAGGCAGGTCACCATGCTGATGTATACGCCGCCCAGTCCGCACAGCCCGCCGCCGACCAGAATATGGGCGTACTTGTATTTGGAGACCGGCACGCCCATCGCGTCCGCCGCCGCCGGGTTCTCGCCCACGGCGCGCAGGTTGAGCCCCAGCCGGCTGCGGCGCAGGTAGAGCGCCATCGCGACGCTCGCCAGCACCGCCAGGTAGGTCAGCACGCTGTGCCGAAACAGAAGCGGGCCGATGACCGGCAGCCCGTCCAGCCCGCCGATGCCGACGGGGGACAGCAGGGCTTTCAGGCGCTCGGACATGAAGGCCGTGCCCACGGGGGCGTTCAGCTTGGCTTTCTCGCCCAGGAAGTTGGCCACCCCCATGCCGAAAACCGTCAGCGTCAGCCCGCTCACGTTCTGGTTGGCCTTCAGGCTGACCGTCAGGAAGGCGTAAATCAAAGCCCCGCCGGCGCCGGCCAGGAAGCCGGCCAGCACCGTCAGCATGGCCGAGTCCGTCCGGTAGCCGGCCAGGAAACCGGCAATCGCGCCCAGGTACATCATGCCCTCGACGCCCAGGTTGATGTTCCCGGCCTTCTGCGTCAGGATTTCGCCCAGGGTCCCGTACAGCAGCGGCACGCAGGCCAGGACGGCGGCGTAGAGGAAGGCGGTCGCCTGGCCCCAGAAATCCTGCGTCACGCCGGCACCTCCCGTCTGCGCCGGATGCTGTACTGCAGGAAAAACTCGGCGCCCAGCACGAAAAAGAGCACGATGCCCTGCAGGATGTCCGACATCGAGGCCGGGATGCGGAATTCCGTCTGCATCATGCTGCAGCCCTTCTGCATGACGGAAAACAGGAAGGCGACCGCCAGGGAGCCCAGCGGCGACAGCCGCGCCAGCCAGACCACCGACACCGCCGTAAACCCCCTGCCGCCCGCGACCGCGTCGGTCAGTTGCCGGTCCGGCCCGGCGACCTGCATCATGCCCGCCAGCCCGCAGATTCCGGCGGAAAGGAACATCGTGCGCAGCACGATGCGTTTGACCGGCATCCCCGCGTAGCGGGCGGTCCGCTCGTTCTGCCCCACCACCGCGATTTCGTAGCCCTGCTTGGTGTAGCGCAGGTACAGGTAGACCAGGACGACCGCCAGCAGCATCACGATGAGCCCGATGTGCACGTTGCCGATGGAGGGGAAGTGCAATTCCGGCAGCCGCGCCTGCCGGGGAAAGCGCGGCGTCGCCGCGAAGCCCCCCGCCGGGTCGCGCCAGGGCCCTTCCCGCAGGTAGGTGATGATGTACAGGACGATGTAGTTGAGCATCAGGGTGAACAGCGTCTCGTTGGTGCCAAAGCGGGTCTTGAACCAGGCGGGAACCAGCCCCCACAGCCCGGCCAGAACAACGGCGGACGCCGCCATCAGCGAAATCAGCAGCGCGGGCGGCAGCTGCGGCTGGAAATTGGCGAAATAGCTGGCCGCGACGGCGCCCAGCGCGAACTGCCCTTCCGCGCCGATGTTCCAGAACCGCATCTTGAACGCCAGCAGCACGCCCAGGGAGGCCATGGCCAGTGGGATGGTCAGTTTGACCGTCTCCCGCTGCATGCCCGGGGTGCCCAGCGCGCCCATGAGCATGCTGGCGTACACCCGGAAGGGGTTGTAGCCGAGGGACGCCAGGAACACCCCGCCGGCGGCTAGGGCGATGAGCACGGCGAAGGCGCGGTAGGCCCACGCCGCAGCGGGCTTGACCTCGCCCCGCTGGACGACGTGTGGCGCGGACAGGAGGGGTTTAAACATACTCGTCCTCCTTGTCCGTCCGAAGGCCCGTCATTTTCATGCCCAGCAGCGCCTTGGTTGCGAAGCGGCTTTCGACGATCGCGCTCACCCGCCCCGCGCACAGCACCAGGATACGGTCGCACAGGCTCAGCAGAACGTCCAGGTCCTCGCCCACGAACAGCACGCCCACGCCCTTTTGCTTTTGCTCGTTGAGCATGTCGTAAATCGTCATCGACGCGCCGATGTCCAGCCCCCGCACCGGGTAGGCGGTGATCAGCACCCGGGGCCCCAGGCTGATTTCACGCCCCAGCAGCACCTTTTGCACATTGCCGCCGGAGAGCTTCGATAGCTTTACGTTCAGCCCCGGGGTCACGATGCGCAGCCGCTCCACCATCCGCTGCGCTTCTTCTCGCGCCTTCCTGCGCCGCAGGATGATGCCCTTCTCGTCCCGGTAGGTCTTCAGCAGCAGGTTGTCCGGGATGTTCATCCCGCCCACCAGGCCCATGCCCAGCCGGTCTTCCGGGATGAAGGCCATTGACACGCCGCGCCTGATGATTTCCCGGGGGGTCAGCCCGTCGATGCGCTGCCCGTCCATGAACACCGAGCCGTCGGACGGCTTCTCCAGCCCCGCGATGATTTCGCACAGCGCCTTCTGCCCGGAGCCGGCGACGCCCGCCACCCCCATGATTTCGCCGCCGCGAAGCTCGAAGCTGACGTCCTGGATCAACTGCCTGCCGCCTTCGTCCCGGGCGGTCAGCTTTGAAACCTTCAGCAGCGTGGGACCCAGCGGGGCCTCTGCCCGGCGCACGTCCAGGTCGAGCGGCCGTCCCACCATCAGCTCGGTCAGGAAATAGCGGTCTGTCCGCGCGGTTTCGACCGTGCCCACGTTCACCCCGCGGCGCAGCACGCTGACGCGGTCGGAAATGGCCATCACCTCGTCGAGCTTGTGGGTGATGATGATGACGGCCTTGCCTTCCTTACGCATCCGGTCCAGCGCGTCAAACAGGTGCTGGATTTCCTGGGGGGTGAGCACCGCGGTGGGCTCGTCCAGGATCAGCTTGTCCGCGCCGCGGCAGAGCACCTTGAGGATTTCAACGGCCTGCTTCTCGCTGACGGACATGTCGTAGATTTTCTTGTCCAGGTCGACGGCCATCCCGAAGGAGGCCAGCGCGTCCTCGGGCCTGGTTTTCAGGGGGCCCCTTTGGCCCAGCAGGATGTTTTCCCGGGCGGTCAGCACCTCCACTAGCTTGAAGTGCTGGTGAATCATCCCGATGCCCAGGCGTATGGCGTCCCGGGGCGAACGGATGACGGCCGGCTTCCCGTCCAGCAGCACCCTTCCCGCGTCCGGCTGATAAATGCCCGAAAGCATGTTGGTTAGCGTCGTCTTGCCGGAGCCGTTCTCGCCCAGCAGCGCCAGAATCTCCCCGCGCCGCACGTCCAGGTCGATGCGGTCGCAGGCGGTTGTCCGGTCGAAGCATTTGGTCAGCCCGACGAGCTGGATGGCGGGCGGCGATGGGGTCATCCGGTTCCTCCTTGGGCGTTTCCGATGGGTACGTTATACCATAACCCCGGCTTTGGGGATAGGGAAGCGGGGCTGTCATCCCTCTGGCAGCCCCGCTTCGCATCGGGCGGAAACTTTTATTTGACCTCTACGCCCTTGATGAGCAGGTTGGTCATCAGCCCGCCGGTGATGTCGGCGTCCGCGAGGGCTTCGCCTTCCTTCACAACCAGTTCGCCGGCGTTGCTGGAGATGGGGCCGGTGAACACGTCCCACTCGCCCGAGAGGATGCGGGCGCGCGCTTCCTCGATTTTTTCAGCCGTTCCGGGGGCGACGTTCTTGGAGAGGGGGGAGATGTCGACCATCCCTTCCTTCAGACCCAGGAAGTAGTTTTCCGGCACCCAGGTGCCGTCGACGACGTCCTGCACCTGCGCGGTGTACACGCTGGCCCAGTGCCAGATGGGGGCGGTCAGGTGCGCGTCGGGCGCGGCGGGGGTCATGTCGGTGTTGTAACCGCAGCCGAACTTGCCGGCTTCCTGCGCGGCGACCTGGGGCATGGAGGTGTCCACATGCTGGGCGATGACGTCGCAATCCAGGGCCAGCAGCGCGACCGCGGTCTGCTTCTCCAGCGTCGGGTCGAACCAGGAGCTGATGTATTTCACATAGACCACCGCGTCCGGGTTGACGGACTGCACGCCCAGGGCGAAGGCGTTGATGCCGCCGTTGACCTCGGCGTTGTCCGCCCAGGCGGCGACGTAGCCAATCTTGTTGGTCTGGGTCTTCATGCCCGCCGCGATGCCGGCCAGGTAGCGCGCCTGGTAGATGCGGCCAAAATAGTTGTTGAAGTTGACGCCGTTGTTCTTGTACCCGGAGCAGTGGGAGAAGATGACCTCCGGATACTCCTCCGCAATTTCTTCCATGAAGTTCATGAATCCCCAGGAATTGCCGAAGATGATCTGGCACCCGGCGTCGACCAGCTCGCGCAGCGCCGAATCGCACTCGGCGGTCTCGGGCACGTTGAACTTGTACAGCACCTGCTCGTCCTTGAGCCCCAGGGCGGTTTTCATGCCTTCCAGGCCGTTGTAGTGGGCGCCGGAGAAACCGTCGTCCTGCGAGCCGATGAGCACCATGCCGACCTTGAGCTCCTCCACCGGCACGGGCTTGAAGGCGGAGGTCACTTCGGCGGACGCGGCCGGGGCAAGGCCGCCCGCCAGCAGCGCCAGGAGCAGGGACAGGGCGATGAACCGGAAGCAGCGGGATTGTTTCATGGAACCCTCCTTAACCATCTATCGTTCAGTCGTCCGAAAGCAGGATTTTTCCGTCCCGGATCTCCCGGACCACTGACAGGGACAAGACTTTGACGCCCTGCTGCCGCAGCAGCCTGCCGCCTTTCTGGAACCCTTTCTCAATCGCGACCGCCACGCCCACGACCGTGGCGCCCGCCAGTTCGCACAGCGCCATCAGGCCGCGCGCCGCCTCGCCGTCGGCTAAAAAGTCATCCACAATCAACACGCGGCTGCCCTGGGGGAGGCAGTCCCGCTCGCAGCGCATCCGGTAGCGGTTCCCGTGGGTGAAGGAAGAGACGGGCACGCTGAGCTGGCCCCCGGCCTGGTTGCTGGCCTCAGCCTTCTTGGCGAACAGCACGGGCAGGCTGCCCAGCGCGTGCGCGGCGGCGACAGCCAGCGCGATGCCGGAGGCCTCCACCGTCATCACCAGGTCCGGCGCGTCCTGCCGGAAGTGACGGGCAATTTCCCCGCCCATTTCGAACAGCAGCCCGGTGTCGACGCGGTGGTTGAGAAAGGAACCGACCCGCACCACGTCGCCCTCCCCGCTCCCCATCCTTTCGATGGCCTGCCGCAATTCCCGCATCGCTCCTCCGAAATACGAACGATTTTTGAAAAACCGCTCTTATCATACAGGTTTATAATCGGGCATTCAAGCCCCGGAGGCCAACTTTTTTCCCGGGTTTCCGGATGGGGAAACGGGGTGCGCGAAGGCCACCGGCGGCATCCCCGCCGCAGCGACTGTTCTTATGAAGTCTGTGGCTGGAAAGAAAAAATCCGGGCGTCGCCCGGATTGCATATAAGCGGATTCCGCTCAGCGCATCGTCACGTCGAAGCCGTTCCTGCACACCGGGCAGGTCACGCGGTTGACCCCGGGCTTCCGGGGCAGGCGCAGCGTGGTGTGGCAGGAAGGGCAGGGCAGGTAGCGGTGGGTCTTGCGGTCCCGGTAACGGTTGATGAGCCGCAAGGCGCGCTGCTTCAGCCTGGTCCGCAAGGCCAGGTACCACCGGTTTTCCGCCGCGCGCTTTTCGGTATTCCGGGAAAACACCCGGATTGCGGCGAAGATTCCGAACAGCATGCCCATCAGCAGAAAGGGCGGGAGGACGTAGATCAGGTTCAGCGCGAGGAAGAAAACCGACAGGGCAAGCATCGCCCTGTACAGCTCGTCGATGCCGTAGCGCCCCCGCATGAAACCGGCGAGCCGGCTCTTCCAATCCCCGCGATTCATCGTTTTCCTTCCCCCTTACATGCAGCCGCAGCACAGCCGGGCGAAGCACAGGCCCAGACACAGGGTGTTGAGGCTGGAGATGTTGGGCATGCCGAACCCCTGGCTGCGCTGGGCGTACTGCTGCGAGGCGCCCTGGATCTGCATCAGCGCCTGCTGATATGCCGCGTTGTCCGGCGACAGGCGGACCGCCTCCTGGATATGGTTCAGGGCGCTGGCGCGGTTCCCCATATTGTAATTGGCTACGGCGCTGAGGTAATACCATTCCGCGCTGCGGTTATGGATTTGGCTCAGCGCGAACAGCGCTTCGTTGTACCGCAGGGCGTTGATGTAGCGCCTCACCGGGTCGAAGCCGTCTCCCTGCTCCTGCTCCTGCTGCCGGGTACGCTGGCGGCCGAAGCCGAACGCCTCGAAGGGGTCGAACCCCCGATAGC
>JAAZAQ010000017.1 GCA_012514225.1 Clostridiales bacterium
CGCCCCTGCCCGGAGAGCCCGGGTTGCGCGGCGCCCGGCGGGGTACACTCCCGGCAGGCGCGCCGCGCCTGAATGAAAACGACGGAGCTGCCTGACCCGTGGAAACGCAGAAGTACAAGGACCTCCCCCGGCCGGAAAAACGCGCGCGGCTGCTGGAAATCGTGCGGGTCTTCCTGCGCCTGGGCGTGGTGGCCTTCGGCGGCCCCGCCGCGCACACGGCGATGATGGAAGAGGAAATCGTCAGCCGGCGCCGGTGGCTGAGCCGGGAGAAATTCCTGGACCTGATGGGCGCTACCCACCTGATTCCCGGCCCCAACTCGACGGAACTGGCCATCCACCTGGGCTATTCCCGCGGTGGGCTGTGGGGGCTGCTGCTGGCGGGCGCCTGCTTCATCCTGCCCGCCATGGCGATCGTGCTGGCCTTCGCCGCGCTCTACGTCCGCCACGGGCAGGTGTCCGAGGTGGAGGGCGTGCTGTACGGCATCAAGCCCGTCATCATCGCCGTGGTGCTGCAGGCGCTGCTGCGCCTGGGCAAATCGGTCATCCGCGGCTGGCTGCCCGCCCTGTTGGCCGCCGGGTCCGCCGCGCTGTACTTCCTGGGCGTGCCGGAGGTGCCCCTGCTGCTGGGCGCGGGGGCCGTCAGCATGCTGGTCAAAAACTGGAAGCGCGTCCGGGACCGGCTGTTCGCCCTGCCGCTCTTCCCGCTGGCCGTCCTGCAGCCCCTGCCGGAACAGGCACGGCATTTGCCGGCTTCCGGGCTGTTTTTCACCTTCCTGAAAATCGGCTCCGTCCTCTACGGCAGCGGCTACGTGCTACTGGCCTTCCTGGAAAGCGAGTTCGTCGCCCGCCAGGGTGTGCTGACCGGCAAACAGCTGCTGGACGCCGTCGCGGTGGGGCAGTTCACCCCCGGCCCGGTGTTCACCACCGCCACCTTCGTCGGCTACCTGCTGGGCGGGTTCCCCGGCGCCTTTTCCGCCACTGCCGGCATCTTCCTGCCCAGTTTCCTGCTGGTCTTCCTCCTGAACCCCCTGATTCCGCGGATGCGCGCCTCCCTCTGGTTCGGCGCGGCCCTGGACGGGGTCAACGCCGCCTCCCTGGCGCTGATGGCCGCGGTCAGCTTCAAGCTGGCCCTGGCGTCCCTCGTCGACCCGCTGACCGCCGTCCTGTTCGCCGCCGCCCTCCTCGTGCTGATGCGGACCAAAATCAGCTCCTTCTGGCTCATCCTGCTGGGTGGGCTGGCGGGGTTTGTCGCGAAAAGCGTGCTATAGTCCATAGGGATGTGCGTTTTAGGGGTCTATCCAGAGATTCCATAAAAAGATGGGGTTGAGGGGCTGAAAGCCCCTCATGGGGCGCGGGTCAAAGCCCCGCCGTCCCCCTGTTTCTCCCCCGGCCATTTTGTTCTTTTCGTGTCCCGCGGCGCCCGTCCGCGCTCCCGCGTGCTATACTGCGCCATCATGGCTCCGGGGGTGTTTTTTTGTTTCTGCGCGCGCTGAAGGCGGCCTTTCCCAGGACCCTGCCGGTGCTGGCGGGCTACCTGTTTTTGGGGCTGGGCTTCGGCGTGCTGCTGTCCCGCGCGGGGTACGGCGCGGGATGGGCGCTTTTGATGAGCGCGGGGATTTTCGCCGGCGCGATGCAGTACGTCGCGGTGGACCTTTTCCTCGCCGGCGCGGGGGTGCTGGAGTGCGCGATGATGACGCTGGCGGTCAACGCGCGCCATTTGTTCTACGGTCTTTCCATGGCAGGCTGGTACGCGGACAGCGGGAAGATGAAGCCGTACCTGGCCTTCTCGCTGACGGACGAGACCTTCGCGCTGCTGAGCCTGACGGAGGCGCCGGAGAGCGTGCCGGAGCGGTGGTATTACCTGTGCGTCTCCGCGCTCAACCACCTGTACTGGATTGCGGGCAGCTTGCTGGGCGCCTTGCTGGGCTTGCTCCCCTTCGACCTTTTGGGCATCGAGTTTTCGATGCCGGCGCTGTTCGTGGTGATGCTGGTGGAGCAGTGGCGCAGGAAGCGTGCGCGGCTGCCGGTGCTCATCGGCCTGGCCTGTGCGCTGGGCTGCCTTTTTCTGCTGGGGCCGGAGCGCTTCACCGTGCCCGCGATGCTGCTGGTCACGGGCGTGCTGTTTCTGTTCCGGCCGCGCTTGGACAAAATGGAGGGGAGGGCCGGGGCGTGAGCATCCTGCCGGCCGTCCTGGTCATCGCGCTGGTCACCGCCGCGCTACGGCTGCTGCCGGTGATGCTGCTGGGCAAGGGCGGCAAGCCCTTGCCCCCTGCCGCGGCTTTCCTGAGCCGTGCCATGCCCCCGGCCATCATCGGGCTGCTGGTCGTGTATGCCCTGCGGGGAACCGACCTGTCCGCCCCGCCGCACGGGCTGCCAGAGGCGGCGGGCGTCTGCGCGGCCGCCCTCCTGCAGTACTGGAAAAAGAACACGCTGCTGAGCGTGTTCGCCGCCACCGCCTGCTATATGGCGCTCATCCGCCTGCTGTAACCGCCGTTTGGCGCGGCATCAGCAAACCCGGCGTCCTGTCGCGGCGCCGGGTTGATGAACCAAGATTCTTATCATTCCGGAATCCGGGTGGGAGTCCGCGACGGCCCTTCTTCGCTTCCGGGCCGGACTTCAGCCCGCGGCATCCCCTTCCGTGTCCTCCGCGCCCTTTTCCCACAGCCGCTTTTTCCATTCCCGCCCGGTCGGCGTCGCCGCCAGGCCGCCCTGGGCGGTCTCCCGCAGGGCGAGGGGCATGCCCAGGCCGACCTGGTAGAGGGCGAGGACGACCTCGTCCCAGGGCACGTAGCTTTCCACGCCTGACAGCGCCATCTCCGCCGCGGCCAGCGCGTTGGCGGCGCCGGCGGCGTTGCGCTTGACGCAGGGCACCTCCACCAGCCCGGCCAACGGGTCGCAGACCAGGCCCAGCATGTTTTTAAGCGCCATCGCCATCGCGTGGGCGGATTGCGAGGCGCTGCCGCCGGCCAATTGCACCAGCGCGGCCGCGGCCATGCCGCTGGCGCTGCCGACCTCCGCCTGGCACCCGCCCGCGGCGCCGGAAATCATGGCGTTGTTGGCGATGACCAGGCCGAAGGCCCCGGCGCAGAAGAGCGCCATCACGGCTTCCTCATCGCTTTTGCCCAGCTTTTCCTGGGCGGCCAGCAGGACGCCCGGCAGCACGCCGCCGGAGCCCGCGGTCGGGGAGGCGCAGATGACGCCCATGGCGGCGTTGACCTCGTTGGTAGACAAGGCGTAGGTGATGGCCTTCAAAAAGGTGCCGTCCGTCAGCCCCCGGCCGGACAGGCGGTATTCCTCCATCTTCCGGGCGTTGCCCCCGGTCATGCCCGAGTGGGAGTACAGCCCGGTCAGCCCCCTGTTCGCCGCTTCGCGCATGACGGCGTATTGCCGCGCCATGCCGGCATAGACCGCCTCCCGGCTGCGCCCGCCTTCGGCGGCTTCCCGCCGCAGCATCAGCTCACCCAGGGAAACCCCCGCCTCTTCCGCGGCGGCGACCAGTTCCCGGACGCTTCCAAACATCCCGTCCTCCTATACGTCCAGCCGGACGATGCTGTGAATATGGCGCTGCGCCAGGATGAGTTGCGTGACGTCCTCCGGCACCGCCTGGTCGGTTTCGATGACCATCAGCGCCTCGCGCCCCCGCTCGGTGCGGGAGACCTCCATGCGGCTGATGTTGATGTTGGCCTGGGCCAGCATGCGCGTGGCGGACGCGATGGTGCCCGCCGCGTCCTCGTGGAAAATCAGCAGCGCCGGCGCGTCGCCGCTCAGGTGCAGTTCAAAGCCGTCCACCCGGGTCACCTGCACCAGGCCGCCCCCCAGGGAAACGCCCAGCACGCTGATGCGGTGCTCCCCGGAGACGAGGTCCACCCGCGCGGTGTTGGGGTGGGCGGGCACGGCGGCCTGCAGGTGGAAGGCGTAGGCCAGCCCGCGCTGGCGGGCGATGTCGAAGGCCCGCGGGATGCGCGGGTCGTCCGTCCCCATGCCCAGCACGCCCGCCAGGATGGCGACGTCCGTCGCGTGGCCCCGGTAGGTGTGGGCGAAGGAACCGAAAAAGTGGATGTCCGCCCGCTCCGGCTCCCGGCCGAACAGCTGGCGGGCCAATTGCCCGATGCGCACCGCGCCCGCGGTGTGCGAGCTGGAGGGCCCCACCATCACCGGGCCGATGATGTCAAACACGCTGCGGTACTTCAATCCCTTGCTCCTGCAATGTTATTTCCCGATCCAGTATGCGCGGTTCCCCGGGGCTTGTCCAGCCGTCCGGTATGCACACAGCCCCATTAAGAAGCCCGGCGCAGGGCCGGGCGGAGGGGAGGCTCATGGTGTTTCAGTCCCCGAAGGAGATGTTCATGCTGCGCGCGGTGCGGACGATCTGGTCGTCCGGGTCCACGGGCTTGGGCACGCCGGCGATGTCCTCCAGCTTGTTTTCGCTGATTTCATTGCCCTTCAGGGCGACGGTCAGGCCGTAGCGCCCTTCCTTGATCAGATGGGCGGCGTGCACGCCGAACCGGGTGGACAGCACGCGGTCGTAGGCGGACGGGCTGCCGCCGCGCTGCATGTGTCCGGGGATGACGGTGCGGCACTCCACGCCGGTCATCTGCTCCAGCTGGGCGGCGACGCGCTGGGAGATGTTTTTGTACTCGCTCTGCGCGCGGGCGGCCTCGCGGTCTTTTCGTTTCATCGCGGCTTCCTCCCGGCTCATCGCGCCTTCGGCGACGGCGAGGATGGTGAAGTTCTTGTCGAGCCGCGCGCGCTCCTCGATGACCTTGGCGACGTTCTCGATGTCATAAGGGATTTCGGGCAGCAGGATGACGTCCGCGCCGCCGGCGATACCGGAGTAGAGCGTCAGCCAGCCGGCCTTGTTGCCCATGATTTCGATGACCATGCAGCGGTTGTGGCTGGCGGCGGTGGTGTGGATGCGGTCGATGACGTCCGTCGCGATGCCCACGGCGGTATGGAAGCCGAAGGTGAAGTCGGTGCCGTAGATGTCGTTGTCGATGGTCTTGGGCAGGCCGATGACGTTGAGGCCTTCCTTGGACAGCATGTTGGCGGTCTTGTGGGTGCCGTTGCCGCCCAGGGCGACCAGGCAGTCCAGCCGCATGGCGCGGTAGTTCATCTTCATCGCGTGGACTTTGTCCACGTTGTCCTCCTCCACCACCCGCATGTTGCGGAAGGGGGTGCGGCTGGTACCCAGGATGGTGCCGCCCATGGTGAGGATGCCGGAAAACTGGGACTGCTGCATGACCTGGTAGTCCCCGTCGATGAGGCCGCGGTAGCCCGCCCTGATGCCGATGATTTCGACGTCCAGGGTCTGGTAGGCCGCACGGGCGACGCCGCGGATGGCCGCGTTGAGGCCGGGGCAGTCGCCGCCGCTGGTGAGGATGCCGATTCTGTAGCTCATGAGGACCCTCCGCTCAGAGGAAAGGGGGGCGGCGGACCGCCGCCCCCCGGGGCTTACTTGATGCCGAAGACGCCCAGGATGCCGCGGGTGATGGTGCGGCCCACCGAATACCCGGCGCCCGAGGCGGTGGAGCGGGTGAAGCTTTCCAGCATCCGCTCGCCCAGGCCCTTGACGGTCTTTTGCACCTTGGGCTGGGGCGCGGGCTTCTCCTGCACGGCGGGCACCTGCTGTTGAGGCTCGTAGCGGCCGGTCTGCGGGTTGTAGACCAGGACCGGCGGGGGCGCCTGGTCGACTTTGCGCGCCTGCTGGGGCACGGGGTAGGCAGGCACAGGCGCCGTTTCCGCGGGCAGGGGCGGCTGGTAGGCGGTGGGCTGCATCTCGCGCTCCACGTACTGGCCGGTCGCCGGGTCAAAGACCTTCATGCTGTTGCGCTGGGGCTGGGGCGCGGGCTGCGCGGCCGGGCCGACGCTGCCCAGGATTTCCTCCGCCAGCACCCGGGCCGTGCCCGCGACGCCCTGGGAGGAGAACTTGGCCGCCAGCATCTCGTAGGCGCTCTTGCGGTCGAACATCTGGGTGTACTTGTCCTTCAGCTCGCTCGTCTCAATCAGCGTGCTGCGCAGGGAGTCGGAGATGGCGCCGATGGCGGACTGGGGCGGCAGGATGACGGCCCGCTGGGTGACGGAGGGGGCGCCGTCCTCATCCAGGAAGGAGAGGAGGGCCTCGCCGGTCTGCAGCTGGGTGATGGCCTGCTCGGTGTCGAAGTCCGGGTTGGGCCGGAAGGTCTGGGCAACGGTGCGGATGACTTTCTGCTCCAGCGGCGTGAAGGCGCGCAGCGCGTGCTGCACCCGGGCCGCCAACTGGGAGAGGACGGTGGAAGGCACGTCGGTGGGGTTCTGGGTGATGAAGAATACGCCCACGCCCTTGGAACGGATGAGGCGAATGGTCAGTTCGATCTTGTCCATCAGTTCGCGCGGGCAGTCCACGAACAGCAGGTGCGCCTCGTCGAAGAAGAAGACCATGCGGGGCAGCTCGCTGTCGCCCTGCTCCGGCAGCAGCTCGTACAGCTCCGCCAGCATCCACAGCATGAACACGGAATACATGTTGGGGCGCAGGAAGAGCTTGTCCGCGGCCAGGATGTTGATCATGCCGTTGCCGTTCTCGTCGCGCACCAGCCAGTCGGACAGGTCCAGGCCCGGCTCGCCGAAGAAGAGGTTGCCGCCCTGGTCTTCCAGCACCGCGATGGCGCGCTGGATGGCGCCCACGGAGGCCTTGGCGATGTTGCCGTAGCGCAGGGTGTACTCGTCCGCGCGGTCGCCGGCGTAGGTCAGCATGGCGCGCAGGTCCTTCAGGTCGATGAGCAGCAGCCCCTCGTCGTCGGCGATGCGGAAGACGATGTGCAAAACCCCCGACTGGGTGGCGTTAAGCTGCAGCATGCGGGAAAGCAGCAACGGGCCCATCTCGGACACGGTGGTGCGCACCGGGTGGCCGGATACGCCGTACACGTCCCAGAGGGTGACGGGGTTGGCGCGGGGCGTGAAGTCCTTCAGCCCCACCGTCTCCATGCGCTGGCGGATTCTCTCGTTCATTTCCCCGGGCTTGGCAAGGCCGGCCAGGTCTCCCTTGACGTCGGCCATGAACACCGGCACGCCCAGCTGGGAAAAAGCCTCGGCCATGACCTGCAGGGTGACGGTTTTCCCGGTGCCGGTGGCGCCGGAGATCAACCCGTGGCGGTTGGCCATCTGGGGCAGCATGACGACGGGCGATCCCGCGCTGCTCCCCA
>JAAZAQ010000172.1 GCA_012514225.1 Clostridiales bacterium
CAGGTCCAGCACGAGGTGATGCCCCGCTCCACCGGCACGGACGCGGACGTCATCGGCGTTTCCCGCGGGGGCGTGCCCACCGCGCTGCTGGAGCTGCCGCTCAAGTACATGCACACCACGGTGGAGACGCTGGACATGAACGCGCTCAAGGAATGCGGGCGCCTGCTGGCCCGCTTTGCCGCCGCGGTGTCGCCGGCGTGGGAGGACGAGTTATGGACTTAAAACGCCTGACGGAGGCCTTCGGCCCCTCCGGCTGCGAGGCTGAGGTGCGCCGGATGCTGCGGGAAGCGGCGGAAAAGCTGTGCGACGACGTGTCCGTCGACCGCTCCGGCAACCTGGTGTGCCGCAAGCGCGGTCGCGACCGCGCCCTGCCCAGCGTGGCCGTCGCCGCCCACATGGACGAAATCGGCTTCATCGTCACCGGGCATACCGACGACGGCCTGCTGCGCTTCCGCCCCGTGGGCGGGGTGGACCCCAGGGTCGCGGTCTCCAAGTGGGTCGTCCTGGGGCCGGAGCGCCTGCCCGGCGTCATCGGCGCCCTGGCCATCCACCTGCAGAGCGCGGCGGACCGGGAGAAGGTGCTGGGCTTCGATTCGCTGTATATCGACATCGGTGCGAGGGACGGCAAGGAGGCCGAGAAGCGCTGCCCGCAGGGCACCTACGCGGTGTTCGACACGCCCTACGAGGAGTTCGGGGACGGCTTTGTGTCCGCCCGCGCGCTGGACGACCGGGTGGGCTGCTACAACGCGCTGAAAACCCTGCAGTCCGACTACGCCGGCGACCTGTGCTGCGTGTTCGTGACCCAGGAGGAGGTGGGGCTGCGCGGCTCCCAAGGCGCGGCCTTCGGCATCCAGCCGGATATCGCCCTCATCCTGGAGGGCACCAGCGCCAACGACCTGGGGGACGTGGAGGAGCGTTTCCAGGTGTGCGTACCCGGGCGCGGCGTGGCCGTCAGCTTCATGGACAACGCCTCCATCGCCGACCGGGAGCTGTTTTTCCGCGTGACGGCGCTGGCAGCCCGGCGGGGCATCCCGCACCAGGTCAAGCGCGGCGTGACCGGCGGCAACGACGCCGGCTCCTTCCAGCGCGCGGGCCGCGGCGCCAGAACCCTGGCGCTGTCCGTCCCCTGCCGCTACATCCATTCCGGCGTCAGCGTGGCGCACCTGGGGGACGTCAAGGCCCAGGGCGACCTCGTGGCCGCCTTCCTCTCCAGCCTTTCCGAATAAGGAGGTCACCATGCTACGGGACACCCTGCAAACGCTCCTTTCCTGCTACGGACCCTCCGGGCACGAGCACGCGGTGGCGGACAAGCTGCGCGAGCTGCTCGAGGGCCATGTGGACAGCCTGAAAACCGACGTGATGGGCAACCTCATCGCCGAGAAGTTCGGAACGGACGCGGATGCGAAGACCGTCATGCTCTCCGCCCACATGGACCACATCGGCCTGGTGGTGACGGACATCGAGAAGGAGGGCTTCCTGCGCGTTGCGGCCGTGGGCGGCGTGCCGCCCCAGATGGCGCGCTCGCGCAAGGTGGTGTTCAAAAACGGCACCCTGGGCGCCTGCATGCTGCAGCCGGACACGAAGGGCGAGGGCAAGGCCGAAATCCACCACCTGTTCATCGATATCGGCGCGGAGAGCCGCGAGGAGGCGGAAAAGCAGGTGCAGATCGGCGACGTTGCCGTATATGCGCCGGACTTTGTGCCCCTGGGCCGCCACCGCGTCGCCTCCCCGGCGATGGACGACCGTTGCGCCTGCGCGCTGCTGTGCGAGCTGATGACCTACGCGGAAGGGCAGAAAAACCACCTGGTCGCCGTCTTCTCCGCCCAGGAGGAGGTCGGCCTGCGCGGCGCCGGGGTCGCGGCCTTCAACGCCGAGCCGGACGTCGGGCTGTCCCTGGATGTGACCGCCTGGGGCGACACGCCGGAGACCAAGCTGCCCGCCATCAAACTGGGCGCGGGCCCCGCGGTCAAAATCATGGACCGCAGCGTCATCGCCTCTCCCCTGGTCAGGGACAGATTGTTCGAGGCAGCCGAAGCCGCGGGCATCACGGTGCAGCGCGAGGTGCTGGCCTACGGCGGAAACGACGCCGGCGCCATCCAGACCTCCCGCGGCGGCGTGCCCGCCGGCACCCTGTCCATCCCCTGCCGCTACGTGCACTCCTCCCTGGAGGTCATCGACATGCGCGACATGGAAGGCGCGCTGAAGGTGCTGCTCCAGTTCGTCGACCTGGTATGACAAAGGAAACGGATATGAAAAACCTGACCGCCAAACACCTGCGCAGCCTGTTCATCGAGTTTTTCGTGCAAAAGGGGCACGCCGTCATCCCCTCCGCCTCCCTGATTCCGGAGAACGACCCGACGGTGCTGTTCACCACCGCGGGCATGCACCCGCTGGTGCCCTACCTGATGGGCCAGCCGCACCCGGCCGGCAAGCGCCTGTGCAACGTGCAGAAATGCGTGCGCACCGGGGACATCGACGACGTGGGCGACAAGAGCCACCTGACCTTCTTCGAGATGCTGGGCAACTGGAGCCTGGGCGACTATTTCAAGAAGGAGATGATTCCCTGGAGCTGGGAGTTCCTGACCGGCAAGGACTGGCTGGGCCTGGACCCGGACAAGCTGGCCTTCTCCGTCTTCGAGGGCGACGAGCACGCCCCCCGGGACACGGAGAGCCACGACCTGTGGGTGCAGGCCGGCGCGAGGCCGGAGCAGATTTTCTACCTGCCCAAGGAAAACAACTGGTGGGGGCCCGCCGGGCAGACCGGCCCCTGCGGCCCGGATACGGAGATGTTCATCGTCCGCGACCAGGAGCCCTGCGGCCCGGACTGCAGCCCCGCCTGCTCCTGCGGGCGGTACCTGGAAATCTGGAACGACGTGTTCATGCAGTACAACAAGCAGGCCGACGGCAGCTACGAGCCGCTGAAGCACAAGAACGTGGACACGGGCATGGGGCTGGAGCGCACCGTGCTGGTGCTGACGGGCCGGGACTCGGTATACGAGACCGACCTGTTCTCCGACATCATCCGCAAAATCGAGGAGCTGTCCGGCAAAGCGTACCAGGGCGCGGAGGAGGAGGTCCTGCGCTCCTTCCGCGTGGTGGCCGACCACATGCGCACCGCCACCTTCATCCTGGGCGACCCGCGGGGCGTCTCCCCCTCCAACGTCGACCAGGGCTACGTGCTGCGCCGGCTCATCCGCCGCGCGGTGCGCCACGGGATGCAGCTGGGGCTGAAGGAGGAGTTCACCGCCGAAATCGCGATGGTGGTCATCTCCCAGTACCAGGACGTGTACCCGGAATTGAAGGCCAACCGCTCCTTCGTGCTGGAGCAACTGCTGCTGGAGGAGAAGCGCTTCGCCCGCACCATCAGCCAGGGCATGCGGGAGTTCGACAAGATGCTTTCCCGCATGGACGAGGCGGTCAGCGGCTTTACGGCGGTCAAGGACAAGCTGCAGGAAACCCTGCTGTCCGAGGACATGCTCAGCAAGGTGCGGCAGGCGCGGGAAGAGATGAAGAACATCGGCTCCACCTTCCGCCCGCTGCCGGAATTGACGCAGCTGACGGAGGAGGTCGGCCAGCTGATGGCGGCCTTCGACACCATCTCCTCCTTCCGCAGCCGGCTGGAGAAGCGCCTGAAGGGCATGGGCACCATCCCCGGCCGGGACGCCTTCAAGCTGTACGACACTTACGGCTTCCCGGTGGAAATCACCCGGGAAATGGCCCAGGAGCACGGGCTGAAGGTGGACGAGAACGCCTTCATGGAGCGCTTCCGCGAGCACCAGAAGGCCAGCCAGGCGGGCGCCGAGCAGCGCTTCAAGGGAGGCCTGGCCGACAACAGCGAGCAGACCGCAAAGCTGCACACCGCCACCCACCTGCTGCAGGCGGCGCTTCGCCAGGTGCTGGGCCCGGAGGTGCAGCAGAAGGGCTCCAACATCACCCCGGAGCGCCTGCGCTTTGACTTCACTTTCGGCCGCCGGATGACGCAGGAGGAGATCGGGGAGGTCGAGCGCCTGGTCAACGAGGCCATCCAGGCCGACGCGCCCATCTCCTTCCGGGAGATGACGGTGGACGAGGCAATGAAGGAAGGCGCCATCGGCCTGTTTGAGGAGCGCTACGGCGACAAGGTGCGCGTGTACACGATGGGCGGCTTCTCCAAGGAAATCTGCGGCGGCCCGCACGCTACGCACACGGGCGCGCTGGGGCATTTCAAAATCCAGAAGGAGGAAAGCTCCTCCGCCGGCGTGCGCCGCATCCGCGCCGTGGTGGAAGCGCAGTAAGGGAACAAGGCGCGCAACCACGGGCATGAAGGGGCGGCTCCCGTCAGGGGGCCGCCCCAGATTGTCGAAAAGGTCTGCGGACCTTTTCGATTCGGAGGATGGCTGCGGAATGTTTTCGCTGTTCGCGAAAACGCCCCGCGCGTCCGGCAGAGCCGGACGACACGATGAGAATCGGTGGGCTGCCGCCCCCCGGAGCCCCCCGCATCATCCTCTGAAGTAAGGTTTTTGACAGTCTGGGGCGGCTCCCATCAGGAAGCCGCCCCTTGCTTGTCGAAATGGCCGCGGATGTTACTTTGACGAGCAGTTTTTACTTCGCTTCCACCGTCGTCACGTGCGTCGCGGCGTCGTATACGAACGTGTAGGTCGTCTCGCTTTCGGGCTTGAGGTGGGAAACCAGGCCCATGCCGGCCGGCTCGCCGCTGAAGAGGTACTGCTCCGTCGCGCCCCAGCCGTGCCAGGGCAGGTACGCGGAATAGCCCATGCGCAGCAGCACGGTGAAGGAGTACCCCTCGCCGTCCCCCGCGTAGGCCGGGAGGGTGACGCTGCCCTTGAACGTCCCGTCGCCCTGGTCTTCCAGCAGGATGGCCTCCTCGTCGGAGGTTCCCCAGTCCGCGCCGCGGCTGATGGCGGCGTTGAAGTCGCCGTACAGGCGCGGGG
>JAAZAQ010000173.1 GCA_012514225.1 Clostridiales bacterium
AGGAATCCCCGCCGGGGTTTACGAAGTTGTGCACCTCAAAGCGCTCCCGCGCGTTGACGATGTCCCGCGGCCCGATGGTCACCGCGCGGGGCGGCACCGCCCAGACGTCCCCGGAGGCGCCCATGGGAGCGAAGAGGGAATTTTCGCAGATGGTCAGCGGCGTTTCCGTCGTCAGGCGCGAGCCCAGCTTGCAGAACTCCTCCAGGGTCTCCGCGTGGAACTCCGGCGCGCCCGGGTCGATAAACGCGGTGTGGCCGGGCCACCCCGTGGCGGAATACACCACGTCCGCTCCGCCGCCCCCCACCTCCTCGATGATGGAGGAGTAGACGTTGTTCCCCTTGTTCTCATTGGTGAACACGTGCCAATGTTCCACATCGGGGCGCAGCTCCGGGTCGATGCGGCCGTAGAAGTGCCTGCGGAAGGAGTAGCCCAGCCCCGCGCCGTAGGTCAGCGGCGCCACGTTGCCGTCCTCGTCCGCCCACTCGTCCATGGCGAAGGCGTGCACGTTGCGGCAGTCGACCCGGTAGCGGTTGATCATCTCTGCGATCGCCTGGTACGCCCCCGGCCACTGGTTCGGGAAGATCATCGTCAGCGGGGTGTCGTTCCGGTCGCTGAGAAAAATGCGGTGGAAAACGTCCTGCACCATGACCAGCGTCGGGTCCAGCACGACGCGCACGCTGTAGCCGTTCTCGTTGGTGTATTCCATTTCGCTTCGGGGGATGTTCCTCACGCGCTCCAGCACTTCGGGGGCGTGCCGGGGCAGCCAGGGGGCGGGGCTGAACTTGAATTCCGATTGGTTCATGGGAAGACCTGCCTTTCTATTGAGTTGCGTTTTCACCCTTGTGCCTGCCGGGCTCAGTTTTGCCGGCGCCGGTTCGCCTCGTCGATGGCGACGCTGACCACCATGATGCTGCCGATGAGCACGTTTTGCAAGTTGGTGTCGATGCCAAACAGCGTCAGCGCGTTCGCGATCAGCGCCATCAGCAGGATGCCCAGGAAGGTGCCCAGGATGGAGCCCTCGCCGCCGTTGAGGGAGACCCCGCCGATGAGCAGGGCGGAAATCACGCGGAACTCGACGCCCTGCCCCAGGGAGGCGGGCGCCGAGCCATAGCGGGAAATGGCCAGGACGCCGGCGAACGCGGCGCACAGCCCGATGAGCATGTACAGCACAAAAGTGAAACGCTTGACGTTGATGCCGGACAGTTTGGCGCTTTCCGGGTTGGAGCCGATAAAGTACGCCTGATGGAAAAAGGAGACGTATTTGAGCAGGAAGGCGGTTACGGCGGTGATAATCAGCATCGAGGCCAGCAGACTGGGGAGGCCCAGAAAGCCCAGGAACTGGTTTTCCTGCACGAGCGCCTTGAAGTCCCGCGGGAAATTGGAGAGGGTGGAGGAGTTGATGATCATCAGGCCGACGCCCTTGAACGCCATCCAGGTGCCCATGGTCGCAATCATCGGAAGCACCTTCAGCCGGACGACGCAAAACGCGTTGATCAAGCCGATGACCACCCCGGTGACCAGCCCGCCCAGAATCGCCAGGGGAATGGAGAAACCCCCGTTGAGCAGCAGCCCGCAGACGAACGCGGAGCAGCCCATGTTGGAGCCCACCGAGAAGTCCGTGTTCCCCGCGATGAGCGAGATGGTCAGGAAGGCGCCGATAATCATGTCGGTGGCCATGTAATTGCCGACCACCTGGAAGTTCCGGGCGGTCAGGAACTGGGGCGACCGGATGGACATGAAGACGCCCAGCAGAAGCACCAGCAGGAGGATGACTATCTCGCGGATTTCAAAGATACGGCTGATAACGTGCCGTACGCCGCCTGTTTTCTGGGTCGTCATTCGCTCACCCTTTCGCTTAACGTGATTCCTGAAGTCAGTGCCATAATCTTCTCTTCCGTCACCGCGCCGAGCGCCAGCTCCCCGGTCACTTCCCCCTCATACAGCGCGACAATCCGGTCGGACGCGCCGATGAGCTCCGGCATGTCCGATGAAACCATGATGACGCCCATGCCGCTCTTTGCATACTGGCGGATGAGCTGATGGATGGATTCTTTCGTGCCCACGTCGATGCCGCGGGTGGGCTCGTCGATCAGGAGGATTCTGGGCTGCCGGCTGACCCACATGGACAGCAGGACCTTTTGCTGGTTTCCGCCGGACAGCTTCATTACGCGCTTTTTCACGTCCGGGGTCCGGATATTGAAGCGTTCCTTATACTCTTCCGCGCCTTTCCTCGCCATCTTGAACTGCGTGAACCCGCGTCGGGTCAATCGGTCCAGGTTGGCGGCCAGGTAGTTGTCGCTGATGGATTTTCGCAGGAAAAGGCCGCGGTTCTTCCGGTCCTTGGTGATAAAGGCGAGCCCGGCGGCCTTGGCGTCAGAAGGCGAGTGGAAGTGGACTTCCTTTCCGTCCAGCAGCACACGGCCGCTCTCGGGACGGAGCACGCCGAAGAGGACTTCCAGCAACTCGGTTCTCCCGGCGCCTTCCAGCCCGGCCAGCCCCAGCACCTCGCCCTTGTGCAGGGTCAGCGAAACACCGCGCAGCGTTTTCTTGTAGCTGACGTTTTCGAGGCGCAGCAGCTCGCTGCCGACCTGGCTGGTTCCGGCGCCATACTGGTGAACCACGTCGCGGCCCACCATGTAGCGGACCAGCTCGTCCCGGCTGCTCTCGGCCACCGGCCGCGTCACGATATATCGGCCGTCGCGCATGATGGTCGCGGTGTCGCAGATGCGAAACACCTCTTCCAGCCGGTGGGAGATGTAGACGATGGATACGCCGCGCTGGTTCAGGTCGCGCATGATCTGCATCAGGATGTCGGTTTCCTTTTCGGTCAGCGCGGAGGTGGGCTCATCCAGAATCAGGACCTTGGCGTCCTTGCTGACCGCGCGCAGGATTTCGACAATCTGCTGGCGCCCGACGCTCAGGCGCCTCATCAGCCGCCGCTCGTTGACGTCGGTAAACCCGTATTCGTCCAGCAGCGCCCGGGCCTGTTTGTACATCTTTGCGTAATCAATCATGCCCAGCGCGTTGCGCGGCGCGCGTGTCGTAAAGATGTTCTCGCCCACCGTCGAACTGCCGAATGCCGCCAGCTCCTGGTGCACGATGCTGACGCCCTTCTTCTCCGCGTCCATCGGGTTGCGGAACCTGACAGCCTCTCCATCCAGCGTGATTTCCCCGCTGTCCGGCGTGTACGCGCCGGACAGCACGTTCATCAGCGTGGACTTTCCCGCGCCGTTCTCGCCGAGGAGGGCGTGGATTTCGCCGCGGCGCAGGGTGAAATGCATGTCGTCCAGGGCTTTCACGCCCGGGAACTCCTTGTTTACGCCCCGTACGTTTAAAATGACGTCTTCCATTGTTCAGCTCCCCGGCCGCCCGGCGTTGACTCCGGGCGGCCGGATTCGGTTGTTACTTGCGGTTGGCGTAGGAGAAGCCTTCAAACTTCTCCACGTTGCCCTGGTTGATGATCAGCGCGCCGGTGTCCACGAAGGAGGGGGCGATGACCAGCCCGGCGTCCGCGTCGTCCATGGAGAACGCGTTTTTCGCGCCGTGGCGGTAGTCGTAGCAGAATTTCACGCCGTAGTACACCTCGGTGTACTGCTTGCCGGCGACCGTGGAATAGATTTCACCGTGGCGGATGGATTCCAGCGTCGCGCTGTCGCGGTCGATGGAGATGACCTTGACCGTATCGGAGAGCGAGGCTTCCTTGATCGCGGTTACGGCGCCGATGGCCGAGGTGGACTGCCCGCCGATGACGACGGTCACGCCCTCGTTGGCCAGCAGCGCGGCGCCGATTTTGGTCGCGGCGACCGCCGCGTCGGAGTTGTCATCGACTTCGGCGACGATTTTCATGTCGGGGAAGTTCTTCACTTCCTCGCGGATGCCGGTCATGACCGCCGCCACGGCGTTGGAGCCGGCGCTGAGCGCGTTGGACACGATGACGCCGCCCTTGGAGCCCGCGGCTTCGGCGGCCTGCTGCATCATGATGCGGCCATACTGGACGTAGTCGGTTCCCAGGAAGCTCAGCCGCTCGGAGCCGGGCACGCCGTCCACCGTCTGGTAGCAAACGGGGATGCCCTTTGCCCTGGCTTCCTTGACGAGCGGCTCATAGGCGTCCGCGAAGTTGGCCTGCATGACGATGCCGGCGCAGTTGGGGTCGTTGATGGCGGTGGAAATGACGGCGACCATGGCATCTACGTCCAGGCCGTCGTCGCCGGTGAATTTCGCGGTGACACCCAGCTCCCGGCAGGCGTCTTCCAGGCCCGCCCTGTGCGCCAGCCAGTACTCCAGGCTTGCGAGTGGCGCGATGTAGTAGTAGGTTTCGGGGCTGACAGCCGGCTGTTCGGCGACGGCGCCGAAGGCGAAGCCAATTGACAGCAGGGCGACCAGCAGCAGCGCAACGGTTCTCTTCATAGGGATTCTCCTTGTTGATATTTACTCACACTCCCGTGTGAATATTCCGTGTTGGCTTCCGGCGGTCAGCCAGCTTGCAGGCCTCCCCACCGCATCATGAACAGCCCCAGCGCCTTGGCATGGTTGAGGAAGTCCTTCAAGTAGATGAACTCGTCCGGCTGGTGGGCGCCGCCCTCCATCTTGAAATCCTGCAGGACGCCGTAGGACACGCTGCAGGGGGAGCCG
>JAAZAQ010000174.1 GCA_012514225.1 Clostridiales bacterium
ACCTCCGCTTCCTTTGCGTCATTATAGCACGGCGATTAGCCGCAGGTTCGCCGGTTATAATGATAGCGGAACAAGCAAATCCCCCGACTGAACAAACGAGGTGAGCAATGTTGAACTTGAGACTGAAAAAAACGGCCGCCGTGCTGCTGGCGCTGATGCTGCTGGCCGGTGTCCCCGCCCTCCCCGCGGTGGCGGACGGGAGCGCGCTGGTCGGCGAGGTAACGGTGACGCACAATCAGAACGTCAACCTCCGCAGCGGCGGAAGCACATCCTTCCCCATTGTGGGGACAGCCAGTCCGGGCCAGTTGTTCCAGACCACCGGCCAGGTCGCCGGCGGATGGTACGAAATCCTGATGGCGGACGGATCCTTCGCTTATATCAGCAATACCCTGGTGTATTACTTCCCCTACCAGACGCCGATTCCACTGGGTTCCCAGTATACGGTGCCGGTTTACTACCGCACAACCCAGGGGCAGACACTCAGGACTGTTTTTGCGCCGCTGCGCGCCGGGCAGAACATCATTTCGGCGGACGACAGCCAGGTGCCCGGTTATCGCCTGATCAGCGCGCGCAGCGTGTACGTGACCCTGGGCAGCAACGGGCTTCCCGTCCCCAGCGGCGTCATCTTTACGTATGAACCCGGCTACCTGCAGCCCACGCCGCCGCCTGTGATGGCCGCCACGGTTCCGGTCAACTACCGCAACGTGTTCAACCAGGTGCTGGCGACCGAGACCCGGACGCTGACCCCCGGCGCCCATCTCGTGCGCGCCGACCTGTCCAAGGTCCCCGCCGGCTACAGCCTGTCCGGCGCGACGGACGCCGTGGTGGTCGTTTCCACCTCAGGGACGGCCGCTCCCAGCGCGGTCAATTTCCTCCTGAGCCAGTCCAGCGCCGCGACGCCAAGGCCGACCAGCGCCGTGGTCAGCATCAGCTACCGGGACGAGACGGGCAACGTGCTGCATACCGCCTCCCAAACCGTTCCTCCCGGTTATGCGACCATCACCGCCAACGACAGCCTTGTGCCCGCGGGCATGACCCTGACGTCTTCCCGCAGCGTCATGGTGTTCGTCAGCGACCAGGGCGTCAGCTACCCCAGCGGTGTCATCTTCACCTACAAGCGGCCTTCACAGGCCAGCGTACAGGTCGTCTACGCGGACGCCGCGGGCCGGCCGCTGTTCTCGGAGACCAGAAACCTCCCCCAGGGCACGCACATCGTCACAGCAGACGACAGCAAGGTACCGCGCGGTTACGTGCTGCAGAGCGCGCGCAGCGTGACGGTCAACGTGTATTCCGGCAGCTATGCGACCCCCGGCCAGGTGCTGTTCACCTACGCGGTTCCCGTGAACGTGAACATCGGTATCGAGTACAGGGATACGGACGGGCGGACGCTGCACAGCGAGAGCCGCAGCTTCTCGACGGGAACCTACACCATCTCCGCCGATGACAGCCGCGTGCCCAGCGGCTACACCCTGCAGGGCGCCCGGAGCGCGCAGGTTACGGTGTACTCCAACGGCACCGCGTCAACCTACCGCGTGGTATTCGTCTATTCCAGGCCGGTCAGCGCGAACATCAGCATCCGGTACGAAGACATCTACGGCAACGTCCTGTTCACCGAAACGCGCTCCCTGCCCCAGGGCTCTCACACCCTCAGCGCCAACGACGGGCGGGCGCCCGCGGGCTTCGTGCTGGTGAGCCAGCGCAGCGTGCAGGTGACCGTGTACAGCAACGGCGGAATCTCACCCAGCGAGGTTGTCTTCACCTACGCGCCTCCCGGACCGCCGGTCTCGGTAACCGTGCCTGTCACCTACCAGGACGAGAACGGGATTATCCTGTATCAAACCACCGTCACTGTTGAATCCGGGCAGCCGATGGAAGTCCGGGCGTTCGGGTCAAACGTGCCCGGCTATAAGCTGATCAGCCGTCCCGCCAGCGTCACCGTGACGGTCACCCCCAACGGCGTCGCGAACCCCTCCCATGTCGTGTTCACTTTCAGCCGCAGCACGACGCCGCCCAAACCGCCGGTTTCTGTGAACATCCCTGTCATCTACCAGGCGGAGAACGGCGCCATCCTGTACCAGTCCACCGTCACGGCCGAATCCGGGCAGTCCTTGGAAGTCAAGGCGTTCGGGTCTCACGTGCCCGGCTACAAGCTGGTCAGCCGTTCCCCCGTCACGGTGACGGTTTCGCCTGACGGCATGGCGAACCCTCCACAGGTTATCTTCACCTTCAGGGGCAGCGCGCCGCCTCCCGGCCCCGCCGTGACGGTCAACGTGCCCGTCTACTACAAGGAAGAGAACGGCGCGACCCTGTTCCAGACGACAGTCCCCGTTTCCTCGGACCAGCCGGTCGAAGTCAAGGCGTTTGGAACCTACGTGCCAGCCGGGTACGCGCTCGTCAGCCGTTCCCCCATCACCGTGACCGCCAAACCAGACGGAACCACCAACCCCAGCCACGTGGTTTTCACCTACAGGGCCCCGGGCCCGGGCCCCGGCCCCCAGCCGCAGCCCGGCGGGAAAATTCCGATCCTGCCCGCGTACCAGAACTTCTCCTACAGCGGGAAAGCCGTCGCGGTGTATACCGGCCCCGGCACCAATTACCTGCGCGCCAACAGCGGCAAGGCCAACCTCGGCGGCGGCCGGGTCCGTGTGTGGGGCCTGGACGGCAAGTGGGCGCTCATCGGCTATGGGCTGAGCAACAACCTCTACCGCGTGGGCTACGTCCCCGCGAACACCGTCCCCGCCAACGTCAAGCTCCATCAGCTCAAGTTCGCAGGGCAGCCCGGCACCATCGTATCCAAGGCGTCCCTGACGGACGACCCAATTGTCAACCCCACCTGGTTGTTTGAAATCCCGGTGGGCACCAAGGTCACGATTCTGGCCTATGAGGACTGGAAGGATCACTGGGCTTACATCGAGACCGTGTACAACGGCAAGCCGGTCCGCGGCTTCATCAACAAAATCAGGGTCAGGGCCGACTGAGGCCCGACAGAAACGCCGGCCCGGGTGGACGCCATCCGGGCCGGTTCTTTGCAAGGGGCGGCAAGCCCCGGAAGGAGGCGCGGATGCTGCTAAGCAGGGAAGGGCTGGCGGAGGGTGAAATCGCGCTGCGGGAAACCCTGTTTCATACCGCGAACGGGTACTTGGGCCTGCGCGCCTGCTTTGAGGAGGGCGTGCCGGACGGCGTCCGTTCCGTCAGGGGCACCTATATCAACGGGTTCTACGCGTCCGCTCCGATTTTCTATGAGGAGCGGCTGCACGGCTTCGCGAAGAACCAGCAGAGCATGGCCAACCTGCCCGACGCGCAGGGCATGGGCGTCACCCTCTCGGGCGAGACGTTCAGCTGTTTTGAGGGGCAGGCGGAAAGGTTCGAGCAGACGCTGGATACCCGGAAGGGAACCTATGCGCGCAGCCTGGAATGGACCTCGCCCGACGGCAGAAAGACCGCGCTGGCGTTCCGGCGGCTGGCCTCGTTCGACCTGCCGCAGCTGGCGCTCATCCGCCTTGAAATCACCCCGCTGAACTGGTGCGGTGAAATCGAGGTTTCCTCCACCCTGCAGGGGGACGTCACGCAGGACTTTGACCCCAACGACCCCCGCAAGGCGCACCATGGAAAGAAACTGCTGGATGTGGTCGGCCTGTCCGCCAAGGACGGGACGCTGACGGCGCTGGTCGAAGCGCGGGGCTCCGGGCTTCGGGCGGCATGCGCGGTTACCCATCGCTGGGAGGGGGATATTGACCAGGAAGTGAGCGCCAATGCGCAAAGCGCTATTGCGCTGTTGA